>JALZDV010000273.1 GCA_030862345.1 Actinomycetota bacterium
TATGCGCATAACCGCGGGTCCGGGAAACGGCGCGTCAGGCGGCGGCAGCCCCTACTCGACTGCGGTGCTCTCGTTGGGGTCGAACCTGGGTGATCGGCTCGGGCATCTGCGATCGGCGGTGGCCGGCCTCGGCGACTACGTCGCCGGACCTAGGGCGGTCTCGGCGGTCTATGAGACGAAACCCTGGGGGGGCGTGGAGCAACCGGCGTATCTGAACGCCGTCGTCATTGTGACCGGCGAACGCTCACCTGCTCAGTGGCTCGAGGTCGCTCACGTCCTCGAGCAGGCTGCCGGGCGTCGGCGTGAAGTTCACTGGGGAGCAAGAACATTGGACGTTGATATCGTCGTGGTGGGCAGAATCCGCTCGGATGACCCGGTATTGACGTTGCCCCATCCGCACGCTCACGAGCGCGCCTTCGTGCTCGTACCCTGGCTTGACGCGGATCCGGATGCCGCCCTGCCGGGTCACGGTCGGGTAGCTGACCTACTCTCCACAATGGACACCTCCGGCGTCGTACGATGGGGACGCCTGGAGTTGCCCGGGTGACCGCAACCAGAGCGCGGGACCTCGCCGGAATCGCGATCGTCGTCGCGGTGTTGTGCTGGTTCTTGGTCCGCCAGTACTACGGCGCGCTTCCCCCGTTGCGCTGGTTTGTCCCACTGTCCCTCGGAGTTCTGGGGGTCGCCGAACTGATGGGCGCCCGGATGTTGCGGGCACGGGTAAACCGAGCTGCCGGCCTGCCACCGGTGAACGCACTGATGGCCGCTCGCGCCCTCGCCCTGGCCAAAGCCAGCGCAGTGGCCGGAGCTGGATTCGCCGGGCTCTGGTTGGGGCTGCTCGCCTACACCGTGCCCAATCTCGGCTTCCTGGCTGCCGCCGGCAACGACACGGTGACCGGCATCATCGGTGTGCTGTCGGCTGCGCTACTGGTGGCCGGGGCGTTGGTCCTGGAGAACGCCTGTCGTACGCCGCCGCCGCCCGAGGACCGCAGCGATCCCCGCATAGAGACCGGCTGAATCCCGGATGGGCCCGCGTACGGCGGTCACTGCCGTCTTCTTTCTGAACGGGGCGTCGTTCAGTTCCTGGTACTCCCGGCTGCCGGCGATCCAGGACCGGCTGGACCTCGGGCCCGGGGCGGTGGGATTGGCCTTGCTCGGCGCTCCGTTGGGGCTACTGGTCGCCCAGCCGGCCGTCGGCGCGATCATCGCTCGGCATGGCTCGCGACCGCTCGTGGCCGCGGCGCCGCTATGGCTGGCCACCGTGCTGCTGCCCGCACTGGCCGGCAACACACTCACCCTGTTCGCGGCGGTCACGCTCGTCGGGGCAGCCAACGGCGCGCTGGATATCGCCATGAACGCACAGGGCCTCGCTGTCGAGTCAGCGGCTGGCCGGCGCCTGTTCGGCTCTCTGCACGCCGCCTTTTCCTTCGGCGCGCTGGTCGGCGCAGGTCTGGCCGGAGCCGTGGCTGGCCTGGGAATCGCCCCCTTGCCGCATCTGGCTGCGATTGCGGGGATCGGCGCCATCGCGGCCACGGTGATCGTGGTCCCCGGCCTGTTGCACGATCGCCCGGACCGGGAGCAACCACGCCCTCGGCTGGCCAGGCCGAGCCGCCGCCTGGCTCTCTACGGTGCCATCGCCTTCTGCGTGCTGCTGGCCGAAGGCGCGGTCTTCGACTGGAGCGCCATCTTCTTGGCCACCGAACAGCGCGCCGATCCCGGGCTCGCACCTATGGGCTTGGCCGCCTTCTCCCTGACCATGGGAGTCGGGCGCCTGCTGGCCGATCCTGCCGCCGGTCGCTTCGGCGACGCTGCCGTCGCCCGTTGGGGGGCGATTTCAGCAGCAGCCGGGCTCGGACTGGCGCTGACTACCGGCAACGTTGGCCTGTCCCTGACCGGGTTCGCCGTGATGGGGTTGGGCCTGGCCGCGGTGTTCCCGATGACCCTGCGGGCGGCCGCGAACAACACGGCAACGGCCGGTCCCGATCTCGCCGCGGTCGCCTCATTCGGCTACCTGGGGCTGTTCCTGGGACCACCGACGATCGGCATCCTGGCCGAGCAGTCCAGCCTTCGCTGGGCACTGGTGCTCGTCTGCGCCGTCTGCGTCGTGGCCGCAGCGCTCACGGTTCGTACCGCAGTGCACCCGTCACGCACGGATCACACCTGATGCGAGGTGTGGTCTGCGGGTGAAACGGGGGGATGCGCTCAGACCGCACCGGCGGTCTCCGGCACGCTGCCGTCCACCGAACGGCGTAGAGCAGAGTGCAGGGACTCCGGGGTGAGCACACCCAGGAACCGGCCACCGTCCAGGACCGCGACCCAACCCGCGTTGAGTTGCAGCATCTGCGAGAAGGCCGTTTTCAGCGAGGCATCGGCCGGAACCCAGGCCTCCATCCGACGTCCGTTCTGTACGACGGTTCCGGACCCCTGCGCCCGCTCGTGCGAGATCCAGCCGTGCAGGTCCTCGTTGTCGTCGAGCACGACCGCCCACCGGGCGTCGTTTTGGTCCAGCACGGCCCGCGCC
>JALZDV010000288.1 GCA_030862345.1 Actinomycetota bacterium
CTGCTGGGCGAGCCACTCGGTGGGCACCCAGGTGAGCGAGACGTCCGGGGCGCCGACGGAGGCCCGCAAGCCCTCGATGACCTGTCCCCACGGCCGCGCCGGTGCAATGCCGTCGAAGGTGCCCACGATCTGGTTCTGCGCACAGTGCACGATCCAGGCCGCCAGGTCACGGACGTCGATGAACTGGACGAGATCCGGGGAGTCGCCGGGCACGAGGACCTCGCCGCCGCGGGCCATCCGGGCCGGCCAATAGCCGAACCGGTCGGAGGTGTCGCGGGGTCCGACGATCAACCCGGCCCGGCAGATGAATGCCTTGTCCCCGACCGCCTTGCGTACCTCTTCTTCGCAGGCCACCTTGAAGCGGCCGTACAGGTCTCGATCCTCCTCGTCGGCGCCCTCCGGCGGCGGCGATTCGAGTGGTGAACTGGCTGCATCCTGGCCGGTGGTGGTTGCATCGCTGTACACCGATCCGCTGGACACATATGTCCAGTGCCCGGCACGGGCTGCCAACGCCTCCAGGGCCCGGCGTACGCGGGTCGGGGACTGCCGCTCGACGTCGACGACAGCATCGAAGTCCGCGTCGGCAAACGGCAGCAGGCCGTGCGGGTCGTCGCGATCGGCCGTGCGTAGCTCAACGCCTTCTGGCGGGTTTCCCGACAGACCGCGGTTCACGCACGTGACCTGGTGTCCGGCGTCTCTGGCTAGCTCGGCGATCGTCCGGGACAGGAACACGGTGCCGCCGAGAACCAGGATGCGCATCGACGTGCTCCTCAGACGGCGGGCTGCAGGGCGAGTGCTTCACTCGCAATATCTTCCAGATCGTCGGTGTCCCCGGGTGCGGCGGGATCCAACCAGCCGGCGACCACGATGGTGATCACATCATTGGCGAGATCGGAGTCAAAGGCGATCGGCTCGAGTTCGGTCGTCCCGTTCGGCATCTGCTCTCCGGCTTCTAACAGATCGTCGAGATTGCCGGTGCCGTCCGCATCGACGAGGTCCTTGAACTCCGCCGCACTCTCCTCGTCCGGCATGGTGACGCGGGCAACCGACACCAGGACACCCACGCCATCGATGTCGGTGGTGTATAGCTCGCGAACCAAGGCCGTACAGTCCGTCGCGTCGAAGTACTCGGCCACCTGCCCATCAGCATTACCGGCACAGGTTTCGCCGCCGCGGGACAGCGCCAGTACGTAGGTCCGATCCTGGACCTGTTGGGTCGACGGTTGCGTCGTCGTGGGGGTGGCGGCGCTCGACTGCGTTGCCTGTGGATCTCCACCGTCGGGGTCGCGGAGAAACATCTGGATGCCGAGAAAGATGGCAAGGCCTAGCAGCAGCAACGTCAGCAGAACCACCAGCGCGCGCAGCCCCCGCCGTCGACCGCGGGAATCCAGCGCAGCTGGCTCGGGATAGACGTCCTCCTCGTAGCCGACGGGATAGAAATCCGACTGCGGTGAGTCCAGGGCAATGGGCGGCATCTCAGCGGGCGCGGACCGATCCTGGCCCGACTGGTCGCTCAACAGGCCGGACAATCCCACATCGCCAGCTCTGTCGTCCCCCACGACCCGCGTCTCTTGAGTCGGCGGGCCGCCGTCGTCGACCTGGACACCGTTGGCCGGGGCGATGGCCGACTCCCCAGCATCGACGGGGTTGGCCGCAGCCGACTCCGCGGTCGCCGCTGCGACCGCGCTGGCGGCGGCCACGAGATCCGGGCGTCGCAGGATGTAGGGCGAGTACATGAAACCCTCGGCGTTCAGCTCCTCGACGGCTGGGACGCGCCCGGATGCTCCGATCGAGGACAACGCCGCCTTCACGTCCGCCGTAGTCCACTGTCGAACATCGGCGGCGGCTGCCAAGGCAGCGGCACGCCGGACCCCGATGGCCAACCCCTCCTCGGAGAGCGGGCAGACGATCACGCCGTCGGCAAGGTGCCCGTCCGCAGGCTCCACCGGCTCACCCGAACCAACCGCGACCAGCATCGCAATCCGTCCCGGCTCCAGCCCACTCGCCCGAAGGGTCAAGGCCACGGCAGCCGCTGCATCCCGTATCCCGGGCAAGGGGTTGGAACCACCGCCCGCGATGCGCAGTACCTCTCCGCCGATCGACCAGGCGCCAGTGGGATGCGCCGAGATCGGACCGCTCTGTCGCTGAGACCCGACCAGCCGCAGGACGACGATGCCGTCGGGCACGAGCAGGACCACATCAGACTGACGGCGTCGCGTCTGCGGATCGTCGTACGGACGGAACGCTGCGACACCGCCGAGCACGCGTGTCCCGCTGTCCCAGAGTGTCAGCAGACGATGTGCCGTGCGCTCGGCCTCGGTCCCCGAAGTCGGGGCGGCGACGGTGAGCACGACAGGACGCTAATTCATGCTCTGCGACTGTGGGGCACCGGCTGGTTCGGTCGACACGCGATCGTCACCCGCCTCGACCGGTTGCCGCCATCCACGCAGCCAGGTGGTCGTCTCCAAGCGCGCCACTGCCCACCACAACAGTGCGAACCCGACGGAGACCGGCAGTGCTGACCACCACGACCATGGCGGAATCACCCACACCGCATCCACCAGCCAAGCCGCACCATAGGTGCCCGCCGACACGAGAAGTCCGGCGAGCAGCGCCGGAACGCGATAGGTGACGGCCAGGTCGATCAGTACGGCACCGGCCAGTGCCATCAGTGGAACGGCAGAAGTGGGAAACTCTCCGGCCCAAAGCAGACCCAGTGTAAGGAACCGGTATAGCAGGTAGCCCACGGTCACGATCGTTGCTGTCCAACGCAAACCGGTGACCATGCGCGCCACCACCAGGGTGAGCAGACCGGCGCAGATCAGCCAGGCCGGGTGTACCCAGGACGGAACCGGCAACATGAGATCCGCCGGAGTGTTGCCCTGCTCCCGCGCGAAGTCCAGCAGGATCGGTTCGGCACTGGTCCGGCCGTCCTGGAACAGGAGCAGGGAGACGACGCCGTACTCCTGGTGCTGGTTGGGGAACAGCACGTTCTCGAAGAACAGCATCCACAAGGCCAGCGCAACGCCGCTTCGAAGGCGTCCGGGCGCGGAGTAGAGCCACCAGCCCCGGACCGTCCCGACCAACATGACCGCCGTACCGAGGTAGAGCACGGCATGCGTCGGACTCCAACTGGTGATGTCGAGTCCGTAGATCGCGTGGTTGAGCAGGTCCAGCGGAACGGCGAGCAGGAACAGCCCGATCCCGCACTGCATGAAACGCAGCGCGATCTTGTCGACCCCGAAGCCGGTGTAGCTGTGGAAGATGACCAGCGCGATCACCAGACCGGTCCCCAGCGAATTCATCAAGTGCGGAGGCGCCAGGTCATCGCGCAACCACCTGAAGTGCCATGACACGTCCCACGAGGAACCGAGGACCTTGCCGACGAAGGCCAACAGCCATGCCGAATAGATCCAGCGCAGTTCGACCTGGCTCGTGGGACGACCGGGTCTGCCCGGCACCCAGTACCGCCGCAACAGCTGCCCGCCCCGGGTGAGAACGCCCGCGCCAGACCGCCCAACCACGTACCGCTCCCTTGCTCGTGCTCCCCTGCTGCCCCGTCGAAGGGTAACCGGGCGCTATCAGCGTCGGCGGCTCGCGGTGCCGAACATCCGTCGCCCGATCGCGCTCCCCGCCGAGCGCAGGAAGGACTTGAAGGCACCTGAGGCCACGATCTGCTCGACGATGGTGGGCTCGGGCTTGGGGTTCGGAGTCCGCCGCGGCCCGGCCGGCTCCCGCCGAGGCGGTCTCGGCTTGTCCGGCGGAGCCTGCTCGGACGTGCCGTGCACCTTGGCCGAGAGCCGCTCGTAGGCCGACTCGCGGTCGATCTCCTGGGCGTACTTGGAGTGCAACACCGATCCGGTGATGGCTGCCTGCACGACCTCGGTCGGGGCGGGTGCCATCAGTGAGCGCGGGGCTGGCATCCGGCACCAAGCAACCGGAGTCGGCGCACCCTGCTCGGACATCACGGTGACCACGGCCTCGCCCGTACCGAGTTGGGTCAGCACGGCTTCCAGGTCGTAGTCCTCGGTCGTCGGGTACGTCCGTACCGTCTTGCGCAATGCGTCGGCATCGGCGGGTGTGTACGCGCGCAATGCATGCTGGACCCGGTTGCCCAGCTGGGCCAGCACCTCGTCCGGAACATCGGAGGGCCGTTGCGTCACGAAGAAGACCCCGACGCCCTTCGACCGTACGAGTCGCACCGTTTGGGCGACCGCGGTCAAGAAGGCCGGTGATGCGTCGTCGAAGAGTAGGTGCGCCTCGTCGAAGAAGAAGACCAGCTTGGGTTTGTCGAGGTCTCCAACCTCGGGCAGTTCCTCGTAGAGGTCGGCAAGCAGCCACATCAGGAAGGTCGAGAACAACGCCGGCCGGTCCTGCAGGTCGGCGAGTTCGAGCAGGTTGATGATCCCTCGACCCGGATATCCCCCGTCTGAGACCCGCAGCAGGTCCGCGGTGTCCAGTTCGGGTTCGCCGAAGAAGTCCTCGGCGCCCTGCGCGGCCAGCTCGGAGATCTCCCGCAGGATCACGCCGGCGGTGCTCTTGGCGACGCCGCCGAGTGCCCTGAGTTCCTTGCCGCCCTCGTCTGAAGTCAGATAGCCGATCACTGCGCGTAGGTCGGCCAGGTCGAGCAGGGCCAAGCCGTTCTGGTCTGACCAGTGGAAGACCAGGGACAGTGCCGACTCCTGGGTATCGTTGAGCCCCAGGACCTTTGACAACAAGATGGGACCGAAAGAGGTCACGGTGGCCCGCAGCGGGGTACCCGTGCCGACGCCACCGAGTGCGAAGAACTGGGTGGGGTACGCGGTCGGAGCCCAGGTGGCGTCGCCGGTGTCGATGACCCGCTTGGCAATTTTGTCGTCGGAGACACCTGATGTGACCACGCCAGACAGGTCACTCTTGATGTCAGGCGCGAACACGGGAACCCCTGCAGCAGAGAGCTGTTCAGCCAGCAACTGCAGAGTCTTGGTCTTGCCGGTGCCGGTGGCTCCGGCGATCAGCCCGTGGCGGTTCAGCATGGCCAGCGGAATCCGCACCCGCGCCTCCGGATCGACCTGCCCGTCGTGCACCACGGTGCCCAGGTCCAGCGCGGGACCGTCGAAGAGATAGCCGTGCGAGATCCGCTGGGTGACGTCTGACATGGGTCGGAATCTAGCCGGACATTCCCGCGTAGGGTTCCTGCCGTGACGGACAAGGTCGTTGCGGGGCCCCTGGTCTGGGTCGACTGTGAGATGACCGGCCTGGACTTGACCAAGGACGCGATGATCGAGATCGCCGCGCTGGTCACCGACGGCGATCTCAACGTCCTCGGGGAGGGCGTAGACCTCGTTCTGCATGCGCCAGACGAGCTTCTGGACAGCATGCTGCCGGTCGTGGCGGAGATGCATGCGAGCTCCGGGCTGACCGACGAGGTACGCGCGTCAACGGTCACCATCGAGCAGGCCCAGGCCCAGGTGCTGGACTACATCCAGACCTACGTGCCGCTACCGAGCGCTGCCCCGCTGTGTGGGAACTCGATCGGGACCGATCGCGGCTTCATCTCGCGGGACATGCCCGAGCTCGACCGCTTCCTGCACTACCGGATGATCGACGTCTCCTCGATCAAGGAGCTCGCGCGGCGTTGGTATCCGCGCGTCTACTTCGGCCAGCCGGCCAAGGGCCTGGCCCATCGGGCGCTGGCCGACATCCAGGAGTCGATCAGGGAGTTGGCCTACTACCGCCGGACCTTGTTCGTGCCGGCGCCGGGACCGACAACGCAGCAGGTCCAGCAGATCGCCGCCACGCTGCTGTGAGCCTCGGGTATCCTCTGGACCTGCTCCTCCGGCCTGCCGGAGAGTCATGGTGGGTGTAGCTCAGCTGGTAGAGCACCTGGTTGTGGTCCAGGTGGCCGCGGGTTCAAGTCCCGTCACTCACCCCACTGCTTGACCGGGAACGTCATGAGGCGCGCAACCTCGGACGGCGCGGCCCGCCGTTAGTTGAGCGCGCTGCCCTGCAGCCAGGTCTGCCAAGGGATGACCCAGTCGTAGATGTCTCCGTCCGCCGCGCTGAGCGTCTCCCCACCGCCGTTGATGACCTCGACAACGTCGCCGATCTGGGAGAAGTCGAAGAACCACGCCGCGCGCTCGGGTGAGAGGTTGATGCACCCGTGGGAGACGTTGGCGACGCCCTGTTGGGCTACCGACCAAGGGGCGGCATGTACGAATTCGCCGTTGTTGGAGATTCGGGTCGCGTATTCGACCGCGGTGACGTACCCGCCTGCGTCCAGCGCCAACCCGTACGTCGTGGAGTCCATGACCTTGCTGCGTTCCTTGTCGATCACGACGTGCGGGCCGTTGTCCGTCGGGAACTCAGGTCTGCCCATGCTGACCGGAAAGGTCTGGACCAGGACGCCGCCGTCATAGACCTGCATGGTGTGCGTTGCCGCGTCAGCAATGGAGACGTGCGAGGCACCGACAGTGAACGCGATGCTGCGGTCGACCTTGCCCCATGCGCCGTTGCCGAGGTTGACGCCGTAGATGTTGGCGTCCAGTCGGACCTCGGTGTTGGGCGGCCAGTAGACCTCCGGTCGCCAGTGGACCTCGGTGTCGGAGAACCAGTTCCAACCGCCGACGACCGTGACCGAGGTGGTCACGATGAGACTGCGTTCAACAGCGGCCTTGTCGATGACGGGCTGGTCGAAGTAGACCCGGATCGGCATCCCGACGCCGACCGAGGTGCCGTCCAGTGGTCCGATCGCGGGAAAGACCTGCACGGCGGGCAGGACGGTGCCGAAGGTCGAGGTGGCGCTGACGGTCTTCCCATCCTCGCCGGTCGCCTCCGCGGTGATGGTGTAGCGCTCCGCGTAGAGCAGCGGCTCGGTCGGCTGCCACAGCGGTGTGTTCGTGCCGTCCACCGGTGCGCCGATGGCCCCCTCGACCGGAACTCCGGCCGAGTCCACGACCGTGACGCTGTCGAGTTCTCCGTGTCCGACCGAGATGAGGATCGCGGTGTCGGGGGAAAGGTCGACGCCGCCGTCGGCAGGAAGCACCTGCAGCGTCGCCGGGGTGGCCGGGGCGGCCTGACCCTGCCCGTCAGCGCCGAAGCCGCCGTCCCCGCTGCAGCCGGTCAACACCAGGACAAGGCCGATCATGACGCTTCGGCGAAGGAGTGTGCACTTGCGCCGGCCGGATATCATGTTCCTTGATCCACTCTCTTGCCGATCATGACCTGCACGGTAACCCGCGGGTGTGACCGCGGCATCCGCCGCGCCGCAGGCATCGGGGCCGGCCGCTGATATCGTGACTTTTCGCGGCGT
>JALZDV010000294.1 GCA_030862345.1 Actinomycetota bacterium
GCTTGGACCACCGATGGGGCCGCGGACTGGATTTGGGCACATGTCAATCCGGCCACCTTCCACCACTTGGTCGGCGAGCGAGGGTGGGCAGAGGGCACCGTGGCAGAACGGACGATCTCCGCACTGCTCAGTGCGTTGACTGTCCATAATGGACTCGCAGAGTCCAGCAGGAGCTGATTGACGCGGCGCACCCACGAAAGATGCGGAGGATTCTTCCAACTCCCGCCAACGTGGCGGCCACCCGGAACTGGTAGCTGGGCGAGTCGTCAGCCGGCTGCGTCGGGGGACGGCGGCGCGGAACCGCCCTGCGGCTCGGTCGCCGTCATCAGCCGGATGATCTCCGCCCGATCTGCAGATGACGGCATCCCCCATTCCGGCGCATAGCCGTAGACCTCGTGCAGCGGCGTGGAGGCCGTACGCCCCTCGAGGACCTCCACCGAATCGGTGCCGATCAGGCCGGGGTGTTCGACGCCGCAGGCCTCGGCGACCTTGTACAGGTCGCGGCGCAGGGTCTTGATGTAGTTCGCGGCGCGCACCGACTTCAGATTCGGATCCAGCCCACGGGTCAGCCAGGCGTTCTGGGTGGCTACGCCGGTCGGGCAGGTGTCGGTGTGGCACTTCTGCGCCTGGATGCAGCCGATGGACAGCATCGCCTCCCGGGCGATGTTCACCATGTCGCAGCCCAGCACGAAGGCCACGATCGCGTTGTCCGGAAGCCCGAGCTTTCCGGCGCCGATGAAGGTGACCTGCTCGTGCAGGCCGCGTTCAGCGAAGGCCTTGTAGACCCGGGCGAAGCCGAGCTGAAAGGGCAGCGACACCGAGTCGGTGAAGATCAGCGGAGCAGCGCCGGTACCTCCCTCACCACCGTCGATGGTGACGAAGTCGACGCCCCGGCCGGTGCTGGCCATCAGCGTCGTCAGCTCGGCCCAGAAGTCCAGGTCCCCGACGGCGGACTTGATGCCCACCGGCAGGCCGGTCTCGGCGGCCAGCAGCTCCACCCAGTCCAGCATGCTGTCGGTGTCGCTGAACTCGGCATGACGCGATGGGCTGATGCAGTCCTGACCCTCCCGGACCCCGCGGGCCGCGGCGATCTCCGCGGAGACCTTCGCGGCCGGAAGCACGCCGCCCAGCCCCGGTTTGGCTCCCTGACTGAGCTTGATCTCCAGAGCGCGGATCGGGGCGCTGGCCACCAGATCCTTGAGCCGGCCCAGGTCGAAGCGGCCCTCATCGTCGCGGCACCCGAAGTAGGCCGTACCGATCTGGAAGACCAGCTCACCGCCCTTGCGGTGGTGCGTCGACACCCCGCCCTCACCTGAGTTGTGCAGGCAGCCGGCCAGGGCGGCACCGCGGTTGAGCGCCTCCACGGCGGCCCCGGACAGCGATCCGAAGCTCATCGCCGAAATGTTCACGACCGAGGCGGGACGGAATGCCGCCGCCCGCCCCCGCGCCGCTCCGAGCACCTTGGCGCTCGGCAGATCCACTTCCTGCCCCGCCGCCGGCGACGAGGGCGGTACGGCCCGGCCGAACGTCCGGTGCTTGATGATGGAATAGCCGGCCGTGTACTCGATGTCGTTGTCCGTGCCGAACCCGAAGTAGTTGTTCTCCTTCTTCGACGAGGCATAGACCCACCGCCGCTGGTCCCGGGTGAACGGGCGCTCCTCGTTGTCACTGGCCACCAGGTACTGGCGCAGCTCGGGCCCAATCGACTCCAGCAGAAAGCGGGCGTGCCCGACGACGGGAAAATTGCGCAGCAGCGCATGTCTGCGCTGCAGCAGGTCATGCGCCGCGACGGCGGCCAGCGCGGACAACCCTGCTGCGGCGGAATTCCGTGCGCTGAGCCTGGGCAGCTTCACAGCTCGAAGTCTGCCCGCGTCAGCCAGGCATTACCAGGGCGCTCCGCGCAGCATCGCCAACCGGTTTCGGCCCGCTCCCGGTGGCCCTAGAGTCCGGTCGTGGCCAGCCTCTCCGTGGTTCGCATGCCAGGAAGACGCCGCGCGCGCCCAGCGTCAGTCCGGCCGGGTAGCCGACTGTGACGTCACTCGCAGAACTCCAATCGCGGCTTGGCAAGGCGCTGGAGGCGAACCGGCCGGGCTCCTCCGAGCCGCATGTAGTCGTGGCTCTGCCCTCCCTGAGCGTGGCTGAATCGCTGCTGGCGCACTATGCAGACCGGATTCCCGCCCTGGAGCACCGATATCTGCTCGCCCAGCTGATGCTGCCCCGGATCGAGAACTGCGAGTTCGTCTTCATCAGCAGCCAGGCACCGTCGAGCGAGGTCTTGGACTACCACCTGTCACTGACTCCGGTTGATCGACGCGAGGGCATAACGGCGCGACTCAGGATCCTGGAAGTGCCTGACCGTACGGCTCGCTCAGTTGCCGCAAAGCTCTTGGACCGTCCGGATCTGCTCGCCGACCTTCGTGCGTCCTTGCAAGGGCGTACGGCTTTCATCGAGCCCTGGAACGTGACCGAGCATGAAGTGCAGCTGGCTCGTCAGCTGGGGATTCCGATCAACGGCACCGCACCCGAACTGTGGCCACTCGGTTTCAAGAGTGCCGGGCGACGGCTGTTCCTGGACGCCGGCGTCCCCATGCCGTACGGACGGGAGGACGTCCGATCGATCGACGAAGCGGTCGAGGCGGGTCTGGCGATCCAGTCCACTCGCCCGAGGGCAGCCGGGCTGGTGATCAAGACCGACGACAGCGCGGCCGGGGACGGTAACCGGGTGATCCGGTTCGGCCGATCGACCGGGCCCCTCGAACTAAGGGCGACCATCGAGGCATTACCGCAGTGGTACCTGGCCGATCTCAGCGCCGGCAGCGTCGTGGAGGAGCTGATCACGGGCCCCGTCGTCACAAGCCCCAGCGTCCAGGTGGACATCATGCCCAGCGGAGAGCCAGTGGTGCTCGCCACCCATGAGCAGGTGCTGGGCGGACCGGACGGACAGGTCTACGTCGGCTGCCGCTTCCCGGCCAGCCCGCAGTACGCAGCCCGACTGGGTCGGTACGGGCAGGCCGTCGGCGACGCGCTTGCGCGCCGCGGGGCCTTGGGCCGGTTCAGTGTCGACTTCATGTGCGCCCGAACCACGGACGGACGTTGGAGCGTGTTCGCGCTCGAGATCAACCTCCGCAAGGGCGGTACGACGCACCCTTACGCGGTGCTGCGCAACCTTGCCCCCGGTCACTACGACATCGACGCCGGGCAATGGATCACGCGTGACGGTTCCCCGCGCTCCTACGAGTCGAGCGACAATGTGGTCGATCCCGGATGGCTTGGTCGGCCGCCGAGCGAGGTGATCCGCGCCGTCTCTGAGGCGGGATTGCAATTCGACCCCCGCTCCGAAACCGGCGTGGTGCTGCACATGCTCTCCTGTCTGGCGATCGACGGAAGGTTGGGCCTGACTGCGATCGGGCGGTCAGCGGCGGAGGCCGGGGAGCTGTACGCGGCCACCGTCGAAGCCCTCTCGGCGTAGGCGACCACGCGGCTAGCCGGTATGCGGATGGGCCGCAGCCCGAGGATCGTGCAGAGGGTCAGGACACCCCGGCCAGTCGTTGCGTCGGCTGGGCGGGCGGTCGAAGCCCGAGCGCGGAGAGTTCCAGTTCGGCCAGCGCCAGCAGGATCGCCTTGTCTCCGGACCTCCACGCCGCCGCGGGGCCGGGCCCGAGCCTCGCCAGTTCGCCGAGTGAGCGATTGGTCAGGGCGCGCAGCGCGAACAGCTCGACGTCATCGATGACCCGCCGGGCGGCATCCGCTTCCCGAATCCAGCGCAGGCGTCTGGGCAGCCAGCGGAACACCGCCCAGACGATCGGCAGGACCGCGATCAACAGAGCCAGCCAGAAAGCGAGGCGGGCAACCGCGTCCTGCTCGCTCTGCCCAGCCTCGCGCATCTGGTCGCCGACGCCTCCGGCAAGGTCGAAGGGGGCCTGCAGGGCGTCGCCGGCGACCGGAACCTCGCCCACCGCCTCGCTGACCTCGTTCATGCTGCCGGTCAAGTCACGGCCCGCGTCCTCCAACAAGCGACCAGGACCAGCCAGTTCGCTGACCAGACCGTGCAGGAGGAACGCAAGCAGAATCCAGGCGATGCACCAGCCCAGCAGAAGCAGATCCCCGAATAGTTGACGGGCGCGGAACAACGGCGTTTGCGCATAGATCCTCATGCCGATGATTGTCGTTCGCCGGCGGCCGCAGCGCCCAGCCGGCGTCCCTCGCCCAGCCGGCGTCCCTCGCGCCCAGCCGGCGTCCTCACGTGGCAGGTCACCCGCGACGGGCGGGTCAGGCGGCGGATTCGGCGGTGCAGCGTCAGGCGTCGTAGTCCACGATGACCGAGGCAGAGACCGGCAGTGACTGGCAGGTCAGGACGAATCCGGCATCCAACTCCACCTGGTCAAGGGCGTAGTTGCGCCGCAGGTCCACCTCACCAGAGACGACCTTCGCCCGGCAGGTGCCGCAGACCCCGCCCTTGCACGCGAACGGCAGGTCCGGACGTACCCGTTGCGCCCCGTCCAGGACCGTCATGTCCCTCGCGATCGTGATCGGTGTCGACCGGCCGTCCAGGATGACCAGCACCTCCGACGACGGGCCCTCGATGCCCGCGTCCTCATGGCGTACGGGAGGGGGCGGCAGGTCGTCGACGTAGAAGAGCTCCTGATGCACCCGCGCTCGGTCGACCCCGAAGTCATCGAGCACGGCCTGCCCCTCGGTGACCATCCCGAATGGCCCGCACAGCCACCAGTGATCCACAGCCTCCACATCTAGCAAGGCGGGCAACAGCTTTCGCAGCTTGTCCCCGTCCAGCCGACCGCTGAACAGCTCCGCCTCACGCGGCTCACGTGACAGGACGTGTACGAGGTCGAGCCGGGTGTTGTATTCGTCCTTCAGGTCGGCCAGGTCCTCGGCGAACATGACGGTGTCCGTACGCCGGTTGCCGTACAGCAGCGTCACCTGGCTGTCGGGGTTGGTCAGTACGGACGCGGCGATGGACAGGACCGGCGTGATCCCGGAACCGGCCGCGATCAGGACGTGATGTCCGGGCGTGCTGACGTCGGGTGTGAACCGACCGGTCGGGGGCAGGACTTCGATCTCGTCGCCGGCCCGAACCTCGGAGGTGAGCCAGTGGGAGAACAGGCCGTCCGGGACCTGCCGGACCCCAACCCGCGGGGGGTGACCGGCGGGTGCGCAGATCGAGTACGACCGGCGCTCCTCCTGCCCGTTGATGATCCGCCGGAGCGTCAGCGACTGACCCGGTAGGAACTCATACGTCTCGGCCAACTCCGGCGGCACGTCGAAGGTCACCGCGACCGCATCATCGGTCAGCCGCTCGACCTCAGCGACGCGCAACGGCCGGAAATCGCCCCGCGGACGCCGCGGATCAGGGGAAGTTTGCAACGTACCTATCGACTCAGGGGCCCCCTGAGTCGAATCATTCGACTCGGGGCGGCCCTGATTCGAGGCGAGGGCTGAAACGGCGACCTGATCGGGTCGGTGTTCGGGTTGCACCGACTCAGATTTCCTTGATGTGCTCGAACGGCTCCAGGCATGACCGGCACCGCCACAGCGACTTGCACGCCGTCGAGCTGAACCGGGACTGTTCCTCGGTACGTGTCGAGCCGCATTGTGGGCACCGGATCGCCCGTACGGTGGCGCCGAGGTCGAGTTGGATCGGGCCGGGCGCCCGGGTCGGCGCCAGATGCGGCGGCGAGATCCCGGCCTTGGCGAGCTTGGCCCGACCGGCGGCGCTGATCCAGTCGGTGGTCCAAGCCGGTTCGAGCACGGTACGCACCTCGACGTCCTCGTACCCCGCATCCTGCAGTGCCTGGCGGAGGTCCTCGCGCATCGCGTCCATGGCCGGGCAGCCGCTGTAGGTCGGGGTGATCGATACGACGACTGTTCCGCCGTGGGTGACCCAGACGTTGCGCAGCACACCGAGATCGGCCAGCGTGAGCATCGGCAGTTCGGGGTCGGTCACCGTCTCGGCGACTGCCCGTACCTCCGGCCGCGTTCCGCGCACGACGGTCACCATGCGGTCACCAGGTCGCATCCGGAAGGGCTCGGGCGAGGCTCTGCATCTCCGTCAGCAGGGTGCTGAGCGCCCTAGTGTGCGCGCCGTCGCGACCGCCCGCCGGCGCCGGCTCAACGGTTGGCAGCCTCAGGGTGGCTGCCGACAAGACCTCGGCCACAACGGCATCGAACTCCGCTCGCAGCGTCGATGGGTCTACCGCGATCCCGACCGCCGCCAGTCGGAGTTCCAACTCGTGCGGTTGGAAGAGCTCGTCGACGTACGGCCACACGGCGGTCAGGCCGCCGTCCGCCCGCGCAGATGACTCCGCCGTCCCGTCCCCCAGGCGCAGCATCCAGCGGGCGGCATAGTCACGGTGATAAGTGACCTCCTTGACCCCCTTCGCTGCGATCGCCGCCAGGACCGGATCGCGCGACGTACGAAGGTGATCGAGCAATGCCAGTCGGTAGGTCGAGAAGAGCAGCAGACGAGCAACGGAGTGTGCGAAGTCGCCGTTGTCGACTTCCACGAGGATGACATTCCGAAACTCCGACGGTGCCCGCAGGTAGGCGTAGGCATCCTCACCGCGATCCGAACCGTCCGCCTTCCCGGCTCGGGCCAACAACAGTCGCGCCTGGCCGAGCAGGTCAAGCGCAATGTTGGCGATGGCCACTTCGTCCTCGAGTTCCGGCGCCCAGGTGACCCACTCCTGCAGCCGGTGCGACAGGATCAGCGCGTCGTCGCCGAGCATGAGGCAGTACGTCGCCAGGTCGGTGCCGTCCACATCGGACGGTACGGAGGTGTCGACGCCGGCGAGCGGATCGTCGAAGCCGGACCCGAAGGCCCAGCGCTGCTCGTCGTTATCGGCAGCTATTGAGCCGTACGCATCCGCGAAGTCGTTGGTGTGATCAGTGAGTTCCATTGCGCGCCATCACATGTGTGGAACGTTGTCGGGGATCTCGTAGAAGGTTGGATGCCGATAGACCTTGTCCCCGCTCGGAGCGAAGAAGGCGTCCTTCTCATCGGGGCTGGATGCGGTGATCGCCGCGGCTGGGACGACCCAGATGCTCACGCCCTCGTTCCGTCTGGTGTAGACATCGCGCGCGTTGCCCAGCGCCATCTCGCGGTCGGCGGCGTGCAACGATCCGACGTGGACGTGGTTGAGGCCGCGCTTGCCCCGCACGAAGACCTCCCACAATGGCCAGCTGTTGCGCGGTGCGTGGGTCTTGGAACCGGTGGGGACCGAGGCGTCCGTCGGCACCGCACCATGCCCACCCTCAGCAGTGAAGCCTCCCGTCGAGTCCACGCCCGGGTCGGCACGCCCGGCCCCCGACTCCGCAGCCCGGTGCGCGGACTCAGCCATCGCGCAGCTCCAGATCCCCCGCGGTTATGCGCATAACGGTCAGAT
>JALZDV010000187.1 GCA_030862345.1 Actinomycetota bacterium
AGGGGACTCGAACCCCTGACCCCCACACTGCCAGTGTGGTGCGCTACCAGCTGCGCCACAGCCCCTTACCGAGAGCTGAGACTACTGCACCGTCGGCTGGTCGACCGCGGACCCTGACTGCGCTGAGCCGGCCACCGCGTCGTGGGCTCGGTCCAGCCTCGTCAGCGATCTGGCCCGGAGCAGACCGAACGAACCCAGCGCCAAACCCAGCCCGAGCCCCAACAACAGCAAGACAGCGGCACGTGCCGCCCAAGCGGGGCCGATCGCGGAGACGTTCGCCCGGAACAGCACATCGAGATCAGGGAACGCCTCGGCGATCAACAGCCACCCAGCGAGCCCGAACAGATAGGGCGCGGAGTTCCAGGGCTTGGCACCTGACTGCCGGTGAACCGCCCGTACGGCAAAGACGGTCAGTACGAGTATCGCCACGGTGGGCACGGACACGCCGAGCAGGCCGTAGATGACCGACGATGTACTCCCCCGTGGCAACGGGGTGCTGGCCAGATGCCAGACCGACGCCATGCAGCCGAGCAGCAGCAGGCCGGTTGCCAGTGTGGAGGAGCGTCGGATCCAGCAGACGAAGACGCCGACCCCGGCCACCGCGACCACGACGAGATAGGGCAACCACGTAGGCGGTGGGGGCGTCCAGTCAAGAACGCCGGAGACGTCGTAGGTCGTCGAACCGATCTCAAGTGGGATCGTCCATTCCATGATGCGGTGCGCAGACCCGGGATCTGCCAGGACGTCGGGTGGTAGCTGGGCCCTCGTCCAATGCGTGCGGTGGTCGGACCACTCGTATTCCGGTTCAGAGCTCACGATCTCCCAGGACGGCTCGGCAGTCGGATCGGCCCGATCAGGCAGCGCCGCGGTCCCCGGTCCACCGAGATTGATATAGGTCGTCGGGCTGTTCTGGTTGCGCCGCACACCGTCTGGGCCGATCTCCAGGTACGGCTCGCCGGAGTAGCCGGGAACAGAGACGACCTCGTCGCTGAGGTTCGACAGCCACAGCCGGCTGCCGAACGCGATGATCTCGACAGAGATGCCCTCGGGCAGTGACGGTTCGACCGAGGTCACGGCTCCGGAGTAGTTGTCGGCCGCCGGCGAGTTCCCCACGTGTGCAGCAGCGGGATCGGCCACCAGCAGCACGAATCCCGCCGCCCCCATCGCGATGGCGACACATCGCCGCAGCCACCTCGGCCGAGAGATTGTCCCGAGAGAGGGCCTCACCGTCCCGCGATCAGCTCCAGATCGTGCGTGATGTCATCCGGAACGCTACCGGCCAAGAAGGCGACCCGGGCGACGTCATCGCGCCCGAACAGCAACAACAGTGTCGAGTGGGTCTCCCCGTCGTCTTCGGCCACCGGCACGCCGGCCGCGCTCTGGGCTGCCTCGACGGCCGCCCGATCGCCGGTCAATCCGACGAAGCTCACCGGCAGGTCGGCATCGAAGCGCTCGAGATAGGCACCCAGGGTGGCCGGATCGTCGCGCGCCGGATCCGTCGTCACGAAGACCACGTTGACCTCCTCGGCCAGCGAGCGGTCCACATTGCGTAGTGCCACCGCGACGTTGGCCATCGTGGTCGGGCACACGTCCGGGCAGTTGGTGAAGCCGAAGAACAGCAGGGTCAACTCGCCCGATGTCTGCGCCATGAAGTCGTAGGGTGCTCCGGCGGTGTCGGTCAATGTGAAGCCGGGCCGGGGAAAGGGTTCGGTCGGTGCGAGCCCGCGGTAAGGCGTGTCCGGCCCGCCCTCCACCGTGGCGATTCCGGTCTCCATGGAGGACACGTCGTGCCCACCGTGCTCATCGGCCGTTGCGGTGCATCCGGTCAGCGCCACTACCAAGCCGAACAACGCGGCGGCCAGGCTGGCCAGAAGTCGAGGTGGCAGCACTGCTCCACGGTACGGCGCCAGCGGGAACATTGTCGGCCATGGGTGGTTACCTTTCACGCAGAGTCGGCGAGCTCGGTTCGGACGGGTCGGTGGTGTGGGGTGGCCGGGGCAGATACCCACTGGGGTACGGCGAAGGCTCGCTGGATCCTGCTGGCCACGATCCTCGGTTCCTCGATCGCCATGCTCGACGCGACGGTGGTCAATGTGGCGCTGCCCGCCCTCGGCGAGGAGTTCGATGCTCCGCTGTCCGGTCTGCAGTGGACGGTCAACGCCTACACCCTGACGCTGGCCTCGTTCATCCTCGTCGGCGGCTCACTCGGTGACCGGATCGGACGCCGGCGGATCTTCCTCTTCGGAATCGCCTGGTTCGCCGTTGCGTCCCTGCTGTGTGGGCTGTCGCAGAACATCGGGCAGCTCGTAGCCGCTCGGGCGCTGCAGGGGATCGGCGGCGCGTTGCTCACGCCAGGAAGCCTCGCTCTGATTCAGGCGTCATTCGTGCCCGCCGACCGAGCCCGGGCGATCGGGACGTGGGCCGGACTCGGCGGCATCGCGACTCTGATCGGTCCCTTCCTTGGCGGATACCTCATCGATCAGGTGAGCTGGCGATGGATCTTCCTGATCAACGTTCCGCTGGCGGCCGTCGCCCTGTGGGTAGGGCACCGACACGTTCCCGAGAGCCGCGACGAAACGTCTACGGGCCATTTTGACTGGCTCGGGGCGGCCTTGGCCGTTCTCACCCTGGGAGCCGGTACCTATGCGCTGATCTATGCAGCGGACGATCTCGGCCGGCCGGATGTACTTGCCGCGGCAGCACTCACGCTCGCCGGGGCCGTCGGATTCCTGGTCAGCCAGCGTCGCGAGGCCAACCCCATGGTCCCGCTGGGGATCTTCTCATCCCGGCAGTTCAACGCCGCCAACGCAATGACCTTCCTCGTCTACGGCGCACTGTCCGCGGTGTTCTTCATCCTCATTCTTCAACTCCAGGTCGTGTCGGGTTTCTCCGCGACCGGCGCCGGGCTGGCCCTGCTGCCGGTTACCATCCTGATGCTGTTGTTCTCCGCACGCGCCGGTGTCCTGGCCGAACGGATCGGCCCTCGGATGCTCATGACTGTCGGGCCCCTGATCTGCGCGGCGGGCGTGCTGCTGTTCTTGAGCATCGGCGCGAATGCGAACTACGTGACCGATGTCCTACCCGGGGCGGTCATGTTCGGGCTGGGCCTCAGTGCGCTGGTCGCGCCGCTGACGGCCACCGTCCTGGCCGCCGCTGCCGATCGTTTTGCCGGGGTTGCCAGTGGAGTCAACAATGCCGTGGCTCGGGCCGCCGGTTTGCTCGCGGTCGCCGGACTCCCGCTGCTGGTGGGACTGTCCACCGAGGCCGGGTTGGACCCCGCGGGCCTGGATGCGGCCTTCACGAAGGCGATGATCGGCAATGCCGTCCTGCTGGCCGCCGGTGGCCTGTTGTCGTGGTTCACCATCCGTACGCCGCTGCCTCGCGAGGCTGCGGACGCCGCCCCGAAGGCAGATTCGGTAGTGGCGTCACGTGCTGTGGCGCGGCCCGCACGGGCGATGGCCACCGGCTCGGCCGCCGAACCCGGTCAGCACGGTTTGCCCTGCGTACCGTGCATACCCGCGTCGAGCCGGGCAGCCTGAGAGTAGGGGAACACGGTCACGAACATGGCGGAGGGTCGGGAGACCGGGAGCAGTTCCGCTCTGGAGGCGCACTTCCGTGCGGCCGTACGTGCGCTATGCCCAGCCGAGGGACACCGCACCGGCCTACCCGAGGGCGCTGGCCGGCGGCCTGTACGCGCCGGTTCGGGGCTGAGCCTGGATCTCTGCTCGGAACTCTTCGACGCGCAGCTGGGGAGCCGGCTCTGCGATCTGGCGGCGAAGTGGATGCACAGCCGTGGTCATGGTTACTACACGATCGGTTCATCCGGGCACGAGGGCAACGCGGCCATCGCGGCTGCGCTGAGGGTCGATGATCCGGCCCTGCTGCACTATCGATCCGGCGCGTTCTATCTCACCCGCGCTGGTCAACGACCCGGCTTGGACCCGGTCCGCGACATTCTGCTGGGCGTCGCCGCTTCGACAGACGAGCCGCTCGCCGGAGGTCGGCACAAGGTCTTCGGTCATCCGGACCTAGCGGTCATCCCTTCGACCTCGACCATCGGTTCACATGCGCCGCGAGCAGTCGGGCTGGCGGTCGCGATCGAACGCGCCCGAAAGGTCGGTCACCGGACGCCGTGGCCAGACGATGCCATCGTGGTGTGCAGTTTCGGGGACGCCTCCCTCAACCACTCGACGATGGCCGGCGCCCTGAACAGTGCTCTGCACACCGCTCATCAGGGCATTGGCATGCCGCTGCTGTTGGTCTGCGAGGACAACGGCTACGGGATCAGCGTGCCGACACCTTCGGGCTGGGTGCAGGCGGCTGCTGGCGACCGGTCCGGGCTCGACTACCTCGTTGCCGACGGCGTCGATCTCGCCGACGCCTTCGACGTGGCCTGCCGCGCCGTTTCTTCCGTGCGGCGGCGTCGGCGGCCGGCACTGCTGCATCTACGCACGGTGCGCTTCCTCGGGCACGCCGGTTCGGACGCGGAGATCTCCTATCGGGGCGCGACGGAGATTGCCGCTGACTACGCCCGTGACCCGCTGGTCCGAACTGCGGCGCTGCTGGTCGGCTCCGGCCGGTACACCCCCGCAGAAC
>JALZDV010000300.1 GCA_030862345.1 Actinomycetota bacterium
TGCGCCACCGCACGAACGACGACCGGTTGATCCTGCCGACCGAGCTGCCCTCTGAGTCCCGCGCGGTGTGGTGCCGTCACGGGCGCTGCGAGGATGTGCTCGCCGAGCTGTTCGAGCTGCCCGACCCCGATTGACGGGGCACGCGGTTCAGGGCGCCCGCCGGGCCAGCAGCTCGACCTTCACGCCGTGCTGGCGCTGGCGCTCGCCGACCGCCACGTCGACCAGTCCCGCGTCGCTCGCCTCCTGCGCCAGCGTTTCCGGGGCGACGTCGAGCACCGGTCGGTGCACCGTGAGCACCATCCGCGCGCCCGGACGCAGCACCCGTACCAGCTCGTCGAAGCCGGCCCGCCGGTCCCACAGCATCACGTTGTTGACCGAGATCACCGCGTCCATCGAGGCGTCCGCGCAGCCGGTGTCCTCCGCGGTGCCCTCCCGCAGCTGCACGACCCCGGCCGCGACGGCTGCCGCGCACCGGGCGGTGGCCATCTGCCGCATCACCGAGGAGGGATCAACACCGACGACCAGCCCACCCGGGGAGACCGCGGTGGCGGCGAGCCGCAGACCCAGACCAGGCCCGTGGCCGACGACGAGCACCCGCTGCCCGGGAACCAGGTGAGCCTGCTCGACCGCCCACCGCTCCTGCTCGGAGTTGCCGTATGCCATCAGCACGCCGCCGACGCGCCCGAGGATGCCTCTCGGGTGGCCGAAACCCGCGTCCAGCAAGCGCATCAGGAGTCCGTTCATGGCACCGAGCACACCACTCGCCGGGTGGCGGCGCATCAGGGGTAGCCCCGAGGGTGACATCGCCCACATCGATCACGGCAAGTCCACCCTGGCGGACCGGATGCTGCAGCTCCCCGGGTACTGAACGACCGCAGTTGCCGGGCGCAGTACCTCGCGGATGAACATCGAGCGGGAGTGCTGCATCACGATCAAGGTGCAGGATGTGCGGCTGTCGTTTCACGGCGAACGGGGAGGCTCAGGAGACGCCGGTTCGGTCGGAGTGCCCGGCTCGAGCGCATTCCAGAACGGCTCGTCGGACTGGAGGCTCTCGCGCCGATGGAGCCACTCGCCATTCAACCATAGATGCGCGGCATCGTTGTAGACATCGAGCCGGCGTGCTGCCGTTCCGCCCTCCAGCTCGGTCCACGTCGTGATGCTTGTGTTCCTCGGTGCCATGGCGAAGCGCAGGGCTCGTCGATCCAAGCCTGCAAACTCGATGATCGAAACCTCGATGATGCCTGTGTGGCACACGACAACCGTCGTGCCAGGGAGCGCGGCGTACGTGCGTAACGCCGACCGTGCCCTCCGCTCGAACTCGTTCCAGGTCTCCCCGTCTGCGAATGCGCTGTCCTTGCCAGACGGCACGCCGTAGTCCTCCACCATGGATACCCAGGAGCGCCCCTCGGCTTCTCCCCAGAACATCTCGCGTAGTGCGCCATCCAGCCGGAGATTGGCCGAACCGATCGCCGGGTAGAGCAGCTGCGCCGTCGACCTGGACCGATTCAGCTCTGACGAGTAGAAGCCGCTCACTTCACCAAGTTCACCTGTTGCGATGAAGCGGTCCCGCAGTCGTTCCGCTTGTAGCTTGCCCATGCGAGAGAGATCCGGATCGTCGCGGATGCCGGTTGCGTCGGTGTCGGCATGCCGGATCAGAACCAGGCGACGCACCTGGGACAAACAGTTACCCATTTTGCGTCGCCTCCATCCCGGCCGCATGCTTGCATTGCTCGAGCTCAACGTACTCGCCGTTCAGGCGAGCTTCCTCGAATCCCGGCGCAGTGTCCACCTCAACCAGCCCGAAGAAGTTGGTACTCGGAAGGCGGTTTTCGCTCGCCTCCTGGAAGAAGAACTTACAGGTCCCGAGGGTGCCACGGGACCCGATGCCCGCCAACACCAAATAGACCGTCGAGCCGTGCTCGAAGAGAACGATGACCCCATAGTCACGATTCCGTCGCCTGACAACGGATCGACCCGTCCACAGCCGGATGCTATTGAGGTTGGGCCCGAAGGAGGCCGGAGAACCAGCCATGAACAACGTCTGTTCGGTAAGGCGGTTCGCGATCGGACCGCCGATCAGGATGACGGATCGACGCTGGAACGCCGGAGGCGTCTGGTCGCTGGTGAGGTAGTTGATGTTACTCTTGCCGTACGCAGACAAAGCTGAGGCAACGTGGCTAACCCCTTGCATATCGGAGAACGTGACCACTCGGACCATACGGCCGCTGAACAACCTTCTGACCTTCCAGGCTTGGTCCCGAAGGCTCCGCGTCGGATGACTCGAACACACGATGTAGCAGGGCCGATTGGAAGAGAGAACTGTTCCAAACGTGCTGCGAAGGTCGGCCAATTGAGCACAGAAGCCGTCCCAGTAATTGTCGAAGTTTCTGTTGATCTCAGCCATGTCGGACGGTATGCGACATGATCCCGCAACGGAATGGATCAGCATTCTCACTCCGCTGGAATCATTACAGTCCACTGTCTGAAACTGCTTGAGAGGGTCTCTCACGTCCTTCGGTTGAATGTCGAACAGTAATGGGACAACTGGAGTAGTTACGTCCCGAGAAAGGGCGCCAGCCTCAAAATGGACCCACGGCGCGGTCAGATTCTCCGTGGTCAGACACAGGATGCCGAAAACTGCTTCTCCCAGTCGCTGGTTCAGGATATCGAGCCATCGCTTGCCAGCTTCGATTTTGATCCAGGGCGATGCTGATAGTACGTTTTCGATGAACCCGACTAAGTGCTCGGCGACGCAACGACTCGTGGTACCCGAGTAGCTCACGAACACTCGAAGGGAAGCAGGGACCTCGGGGATGTGTGTGTCGGTCAATTTCCACCCCTGCCAAATGTCGCTTGTAGTGCCCCGAAGGATGGAGTGGGATGGGACCGGGCACCAACAGACGTGAACAAGAGACTTCCGATCTGTTTGCGCAGAGCCTCAGCGCACGGGTGTGTCACCATCAGGCGGGACTGGCCGACCTGTGCGATCAGCGTACAGCGGCTTCGCTCACCTCCTCCGCCCGCCCGGACGCAGCACCCGCACCAGTCTCGTCAACCGAGGAAGGGGTGAAGCGTCGGGGGCCTCGCCGGTTGCCCTGCTCGTGACGTTGTGATCCGCCCGTCCGGGACGTGGGACGATGGGGTGTACCCGATCCCGGCAGATTCCGGGCCGTGCCCGAGGACCGCCCCGCGAGGAAGAGCTCAGTGACGACGTTTGCCGACCGCACGTTCACGCCGCCAAACCGGATCCGCAACTTCTGCATCATCGCCCACATCGACCACGGCAAGTCCACCCTCGCCGACCGGATGCTGCAGCTCACCGGGGTGCTTGACGAGCGCAGCTTCCGGGCGCAGTACCTCGACCGGATGGACATCGAGCGGGAGCGCGGCATCACGATCAAGGCGCAGAACGTCCGGCTGCCGTGGGCGGTGGACGGGGTCGAGCACGTGCTTCACCTCATCGACACCCCCGGCCACGTGGACTTCACCTACGAGGTCTCCCGCGCGTTGGAGGCGTGCGAGGGCGCGATCCTGCTGGTCGACGCGGCGCAGGGCATCGAGGCCCAGACCCTGGCGAACC
>JALZDV010000318.1 GCA_030862345.1 Actinomycetota bacterium
GTCGCGGGATGCGTGGTCGCGGGTCTTGCCGCTGTGTGATCGAGGTGCCGGCCGGAACTGGTCGGTCCCGAGGCGGGGTCGGGTGGCGACGGCACCGGGGGGTCTGACGCAGCGTCGGGCGGGGTCACTCCTGCGGCCTCGCGGGGTGCGACGGCCGCCAGGGCGGCCGGCCAGGCCGGATCGTCCGGATAGTTGCTGTGCGCGCTGATCTTGAACACCGCGCCGTGCTGCAACGCCACGTCGTACGGCGTGGGATCGAGCAGCCGCCATTCCGGACCGCAGACCCGGCGACCCCAGGTCAGGTCGATCTCGTCCGGAGAGCTCCGGTCGGTCTGCAGAATGCGATGGGACTCCGGTGCGGCGCCGCTCGCGTCCCGGCTGTGCCGCCAGCTGAGCACCGGACCGGCGATCGCGTCGGTGTCCCGATAGAGGCTGACCCATCGCCCGCCGAGCTGCTGGTAGAGCCACTCGAGCACCCGATAGTCGACGTAGGCCGGAAAGGCCCGCGGGAAGGCGACCCGCAGCTGCGACCCGAAGGTCACCAGCCCGACCCGCTCGCGCTGGTCGTCGGTGAGCCACAGCAGAGCCGCGATCGCGATCAGGCTGCCCTGGCTGTGCGCAGCCACGACCACGTGCTTGGCACGGGGTACGTGCAGGCCCGTACGACCGTCGACCATCGGAACGGGATGGTCCAGATGCCAACAGATCCGGTCATGCAGGTCCGCGACGGCGCGCTGTGAGTACGGCGGCGGTACGAACGGGTGCACCGCGCGCGGCCAGAAAGCGATGACGTCCCAGGCGACGTTGACGCCGCGACGCAAGGTCTCCTTGCGCAGTGCGCCACGACCGAGGAACACCAGGCCAACCGCGAGTCCGATGAGGACAACCGTGCCCAAGGCGATGACGACCTCGGCCCCTGCACTCGAGGTGTCTTCGCTCAATGAGCCCAGTGGCCCGGGAAGGTTGAACGGGTCGGTCGGGCTGCTCGACACGAACTCTGTGCCCGCCGCGAGCGAGAGCAGGACGCCGAAGATCGCGAAGACCCAGAAGACGAGTTGGATCGCGTTCTTCAACCGGGCCATCCACATTGCTCTGGCCACCCGGCCGATCCAGCTCGACGGCAGTCGCCAGGTCTGGCCCTCCTCCACCCCCGGGCCGGGCAGCGGTCGGCCACCGAAGGAGAATGCGGCCTTCGCCCGGTCGAGAAACTCCGCGCGCCGAACCAGGTAGGAGATGGCGGCCGCGACGAGAAAGCCGGCGACGAGCAGAAAGGTCAGTCCCCAGGCGTAGGCGATGCGCTGCAGCAGCGGCGAGATCTGATAGTTCGGCCCGTCCCCTCGGCCCAGTAACCAGGCCCAGCCGAACGGCAGCGCCGCGGCGTACCCAACCGCCAGAAACGTTCCCACCGAGGCTGCGAGGGACGACGTGATACCCAGCGCGAACCGGGCGAACGGCGGCGGCGGTGCCAAATCGCCACTGACCCGGGTTGCCGCGGCGAGCAACGCGTTGGCCAGGAACAGCACGAGCAGGCCGGTCACGCAGGCCACCAACACGACGAATGCCGCCCCGTCGATGCCGGGCAGTGCCGTGACCAGGTCGCCGCCGGGCAGCGGTCGACGTCCGGCCAGGAACAGAGACACGACCAGCGCGAGAAACGACGCAACGACCAGGGCCGTGCTGACCGGGGACACCACGCCGTGCCACCAGGAACGCAGCGACGCGGTCCAGCCGGTGGTCGACACCGTGACCGTCTCTTCCGGGTCGCCGAGCAGGACGACGATCACGGCCAGAACGCCAGCGAGCGCGACGCTCACCCAGAACGTCCACTGCACGGCAGCACCGCCATCGGTGAACGGTCGTCCCGCCGCGGCACCGAGCGCGGCGACAAGGGCGAATCCGGTAGCCAGGTGCAGCTTGCGCAGGGCCGGTGCGTCGGTGTCCCCGGTGAAGAACCGCCGGAACCTCAGTTCGGTCTGCGGAAGGTCGCTGGCCACTGATTGCCCACCCGGGGCAAGTCCGTCCTGCCGGCCTGCATTCTGGTTGGCCCCGCCGAGCCGGCGACCGAAGGAGAACAACAGCCCGACTACGGCGGCGCAGACCAGCATGGCCGCAGCCAGCGGCCACCCCGGAAACGCCGACCAGGTCGGCAGATTCTGCTGCGGCCCCCACTGCCAGGCGGTCAGATCCATCGCCACGACCGCCACCCCGAGCAGCAGCATGGCGGTCAGACCCAAACCGAGCAGACGCAGCATCGCGCCGCAGACCGCGTGCCAGAGTTTCGCACTCTTCGACGCGCGCACCGGCGTCGGCAACATGAACTGGGCGGCGTTGACGACGCCGAACGGCAGGATCGCCAGCCACAGGCCCTGCCGCCAGGACCCCGAGGTGAACTTCCCCCAGTGATAGCCCTCGAGAATGTGGTCCGGCGCCGGTCGTACTTCCTGTTGCTGGGCATCCACAGCGCGGAAGAACCGGCTGAACTCGTCCCCGGCCACCTGCCGCACATGCGGGCTGCCGAGCATGTCCTCCGGCGGAGTTCCGCTCACTCCGTGGATCCGTAGCTCGACCCACGGAACCTGTTCGGCCATGCGCGCGCCTCCCGGTGATCAAGGTTGTGGTCGAAAGTGTGGCTGCAATCTGCCGGTGGCGGTAGCTTCCCGGCACGAAGCACCGGCCGAGCTTGACGTTCAGCGGGCCAGAAAGTGGAACCCGACCCAGAGCCAGGCGCCCCACACGACCCACCGCCCGACTCGGGAGGCCAGCACCGGCTCCAGCACCCGGGCCAGCGGCCGGAACGGTTCCCGTCCGGCGCGCCCGAGGGCCTCGACTGCCAACCCAGCCGCGAACAGACCGGCGAAGCCGGCGAGGATCACGACGTACGGGGTCACCGGGTCACCAGCCACCGGCCCGCGCCCAACCAGGCGAGGTAGCCGACGAACCGTCCGGGGTAGGTGTCCAGGACCGGGTCGAGCAGCAGACTCAGCGTGGGGTGTGTGCGGTCGTTGCCCCACAACATCGCCGTCACCTCCCAGCCGGCGAGCAGCACGGCCAATCCCAGCCAGGGGAACGCGGCGCGCGTTGGGCCGGGCAGCGGCTGCGACCGGATCGGTCCTCGGGCCGCCGCGACGGCCAGCGCAGCTCCCGCCAGGAGGACCGCGATTGCGGCTGGCACGGTGAGGGGTCGACACAGCGCAGCCAACCCCGCGTACCCCACGATTGCGGCTTCCCACCAGCCAAGGCGGGCGCGTACGCCGCTGACCATGCGCACATCCTCACACCCGTTGGCCGCCGCCAGGGTCCACTTCGAGGGTGGATACCCCGCCGCCGGTGCCGCGCTCCATCGACAAGTTAGCGATACTGGGCCGGCCCCCGGATGGACGGATGTGATCAGCGGATGTGCGGACTGCTCGGCTTCGTGAGCCAGGGCGGGCAGGCCAAGGCCCGTGCCGACGACATCACCGAGGCCATGCACCTTCTCCGGCACCGCGGTCCCGACGAGACCACATCATGGGCCGACGACGACGTCGTCCTGGCCTTCCAACGGCTCTCGATCATCGACCTGGACCTCAGTCACCAGCCGCTGGGCTATCCGGGAGCGAACGCCTGCGACGACGGCGGTGACCGATACCGGATCCTCTTCAACGGCGAGATCTACAACTACGTCGAGCTCCGTGAGCGGCTGACCCGCGAGTTCGGTGCGGAGTTCCGCACCAATGGTGACACCGAGGTCATCGTTGCGGCCTACCGCTATCTCGGTGCGGAGTGCGTCTCCGCCCTGCGCGGCATGTTCGCGTTCCTGATCTGGGACCGCCAGGAACGGCGGGCATTCGGCGCGCGGGATCCCTTCGGCATCAAGCCGCTGTACGTCGCCACCGACCCCAGCGGCATCTTCTTGGGCTCGGAGAAGAAAAGCCTGCTGGCGCTGCTCGACCCGGCGCGGAGCGCGGACGTCGACCACCGGTCGCTGCAGCACTACCTCACGCTGCAGTACGTACCGGAGCCCGCGTCCATGCACTCGGCCGTACGTCGGATCGAAAGCGGTACGGCGTTCACGATCGTGGATGGGAAGTTGACCACCCACCGCTACTTCCACCCCACGTTCACGGCCACCGGTGACGGCGATCGCAAAGCGCTGTACCGACGGATCCAGGACGTCATGCGGGACTCGGTGCGGATGCACATGCGCGCGGACGTCACGGTCGGCGCCTTCTTGTCCGGGGGGATCGACTCGACCGCCATCGCGGCGCTTGCCAAGCAGGAGAACCCGGATCTGCTGACGTTCACGGTCGGATTCGAGCGCCCGGGATTCTCCGAAATCGACGTCGCCGCGGAGTCCGCTGAAGCGATCGGTGTCACGCACATCATTCGGGTGGTGACCCCGCAGGAGTTCATGGACGCCGTACCTCTGATCGTGTGGTACCTCGACGATCCGGTCGCGGACCCGGCGCTGGTCCCGTTGTGGTTCATCGCCCGTGAAGCCCGCAAGCACGTCAAGGTCGTGCTCTCCGGCGAAGGCGCCGATGAGTTGTTCGGCGGCTACAACATCTACCGGGAGCCGCTGTCGCTGCGTCCGTTCGAGAAGCTTCCACGGCAGCTGAAGTCGGTGCTGGCCAAGGTGTCACTGCGGCTGCCCGACGGCGTACGCGGCAAAGACCTGCTGCGCCGGGGCTCGATCCCGCTGGAGGAGCGGTACTACGGCAACGCGCGCATCTTCCGTGAGCAGGAATTGGACTTCCTGCGGACCCGGTCCCCTGACGTGTCCTACCTGGACATCACCCGCTCGCTCTATCAGGAAAACGCCGGGTACGACCCGGTCACCCGGATGCAGCACATCGACCTGTTCACCTGGTTGCGCGGCGACATCCTGGTCAAGGCCGACAAGATGACGATGGCGAACTCGCTGGAGCTTCGGGTCCCATTCCTCGACAAGGAGGTCTTCGCCGTCGCTTCGACGCTGCCGGTGTCTGAGCGGGTGACCCGCGAGACTACGAAGTACGCGCTGCGCCAGGCGTTGCGCGACGTCGTACCTCCGCACATATTCGATCGGCGCAAGCTCGGCTTCCCGGTCCCCATCCGGCATTGGCTGGCCGACCAGATGTACGACTGGGCACGGGCAATCATCGACGACAGTCAGGCAGACGCCCTGCTTGATCGCCAGGCACTGCTGCGGATGCTGGAGGCCCATCGACGGGGACCGGTTGACCTGTCACGCAAAATTTGGACGGTGCTGGTCTTCCTGCTCTGGCACGGAATCTTCGTCGAGCAGCGGATCCGCCCGGAGATCCCGACGCCGGTCTACCCCATCTCGATCTGACGGACGGCGGCCGAATCGGCTGGTTCTGCCGCGCAGGTCTGCCGCTCCCGGCGGCTTGGTGAAACAAGCCGCCTAGCATGGGGAACAAATGACTGCTGGAACCCGGCCTGGCCACGCCCGCGCCGCCGGTTTCCTGAGATACCTCCGGCTGGCTGTGCCGAAGCCGGTCCTGGTGGTCACAGTGCTGCTGGCCGGCTGCACCGGTTCCCAAGCTGAATCCGGCACCGCCACCGAATCCTCGTCGAACTCACCTGCCGCTCCTAGTGTGTCCTCGGCTGAGGGCAACGTGGAATTGCAGGCAGCTGTCGACGAGGCATCGGCCTACGCCGCCAGCCAGGGAGTCAATGCGGGGATTGCCATCATCGACCGCGAGGCCCGGACGGAGGTGGTCAATGCCGGCGCCGGCACTCCGATCCGCACCGCGTCGCTGGTGAAGCTGTTCATCACCGACAACCTGCTACAGCGCCAGAGATCCGGTGAGTTTCAGCTGTCCGAGCAGGATCGCCTATTGATCGAGTCCATGCTCGTCTTCTCAGATGACTCAGCCGCCGAGTCGCTGTACGGACGCTTCGGCCAGGAAGCGATGGTGATCGAGGTAGCGCAGCGGTACGGGCTGGTCACTCTGCTCCCGGCCAGTCCGCCTGCTGAATGGGAACTCACATCGGTGTCGCCGATTGACCTGGCTCGTTATTACGATCTCTTTCTGCGCCAGACACCCGCGGTGGACCGAGACTACGTCGTGGGCCTATTGCGGCGGGCCAGCCCGATCGCCACCGACGGCTTCAGCCAGGTCTTCGGCCTGGCCAATGGATTGGCGGGGGGTACTGCTGGGATCAAGCAAGGCTGGATGTGCTGCCCGGATGGCAACTCCTACCTGCACAGCACCGGGATCGTCGGTGCCGACAACCGGTACAGCCTGGCCATTTTCACCGTTGAGCCCAACAGGTCCTTGGCGGCATACCGAACCGACGTGCTCGACGGGATCGCGACGCTTGTCTTCCAGTCGGGCATCAGCCTCGACTGAGCAGGCCAGCGGTGGAGACGAAGGGACTCGAATACTCAACCCCCGCCTTGCACGTCCGCAGTCCAGTGTCGCCGGTAAACATCGCGGCGGTGCTCGGCCACTAGTACGGTGACCACCGACATTCGATCCTCGATCGTGTAGAGCACCCGGTAGGCGCCTCTGCGGGCAGCCCAGCGGCCCTCGAGTTCTCGACTTAGCGGCTTGCCGACGCGCCGCGGTTCGCGCAGCAAGTCACCGGTAATGAATTCGACCACCGCCGACGCGACAGACTCCGGTAGTTCCTCGGCAATGGCTCTCGCCGCTGGGCGCGTGACGCGTAACTGGTACCGCTGCTCAGGATGAGCAGCCACTCGTCAGGGTCCCCGCTCGGCAACCAGAGCTCGCATTTCGGCCTCGTCGAGTACCTCGCCGGCAGCGGCGGCAGCCTCGCCATCGCGGAGCGCCTGCATGGTGACAGGATCGGAGAGCACGTCCAGTGTCTCCTCGAGCGCTTCAAGATCGGCAGGGCTGATCAATACCGCTGCTGGATGCCCGTTGCGCGTAATCGTCACCCTCTCGTGAGTCGAATCGACCCGCTCGACGAGCCTCGACAGCGCACTTCGTGCTTCGCTCAACGGCCAGGTCTCCATGCTGTCACTGTACAGAATAGCGTGCAATGATCGTGACGGAGCGGATGAGCGGAGGCAGCAGAGTAGGCAGCAAACTCGATCGGGCACCCTGGCGGGAGGACCGGGCCAGAAAAAACGCCAGGTCGAACGCGGTGGAGACGAAGGGACTCGAACCCTCAACCCCCGCCTTGCAAAGGCGGTGCGCTACCAATTGCGCCACGTCCCCGCAGCCGCCCATGACAGCAGGCGGCGCGAACCGAACTACTGCTAACCGAACTACAGGTCCGTTCTGGCGTCCCCACCCGTCGGGCGGGTCCCTCCGGTAGCAGTCGCCTCGTGCCAGAGGTCAGCCTCTTGGGATGCGGCGGCCTTCTTGCGGACGGCCACGAAAGCTCCGATTGCGGCGGCTACGAGCAACAGCTTCTTCATAGCGAACTCAACTCCTCTCGGCGCCGGCGTCGGCGCGGTCAACGCCGCCGCGCCGGAGCGGGACAGCGATCTCCTACGGCTTTGATCCGGGTCGCCGTCGTGGGCCTGGGAGGACTTGAACCTCCGACCTCATCCTTATCAGGGATGCGCTCTAACCGTCTGAGCTACAGGCCCGGATACCGGCTCGTCAGGGTACCCCTCTGCCACACGGCTCAACCGTCCGGTTCGGGCGGTCCGACGGCGTGGTAACCCAAGCTCGCATCGGAGGTGGACCTGGCTGCTATTCCCGCTCGGTGAGGGTGACCTCCAGCCCACCCACCAGGTCCGCGGAGAGGTTGTAGATGTAGGTGGCGATCGTGGCCAGTGCGGTGAACAGCACGATGTTGATGGCCCCGATCAGCGCTGCCCCGCCGAACACCAGGCCGGGGGTGATGAACTCGGTCGCAGCGCCTTCCTCGCCGCCCAACGACCCCACCGTCTCGTTGATCGCATCGAAGACATCGAGGCCGGACAGCACGCCGTACAGGATCCCGACCGCGACCATCCACACGAAGAACATGACGATCGAGAGGACCAGCGAGATCTTCATCGCCGACCAGGTGTCGATATGCCGCAGCTGCAGACGGGCCTTGCGTGGCCCGCGGGCGGCCTTCTGAGCGGCCCGCTTGCTCCCGGGCGTCGCCAAGGGTGGTTGTCCCGCCGGGGGTCCCTGCGTCATTCCGGTGCCTCGGCTCGTGCCGGGGCCGGGCGGCGGCACAGCGGGAGTCCGGGGCGGCGAAGTGCGGGCCGGCGGTGGGCTCCACGGCCGATTGGCGGCATCCGTACGAGCCGGCGTCCGCTGGGTCGCGGCTCGGCTGTGGTTGGCCGGGATCGCGGAGGTGCTCGAAGTAGCGGACTTCGGCGCGTACCCGCTCGCGGGTTGACCGCCCTGATTCGACGCACTTGACCCGCCTCCCCCGACCCGCGGGATCGACTGCGTGTGGTCGCTCACGCGGGACATCCTCCCACGTCGGGCGCCGCGGATGCGGCCCGTCCGCTCGGCGACCTCGGTCCGGGCACCATAGGACTTCTGCTCAGTCGGTACCGCCGGCTCGAGCAGCGGAGCTTGGGTCGGCAGGGGAGGCCGGCCTTGCTGCCACCAGTTGCGGCAGACATCCTGAGGTTGTGGCAGCCGATCCAACCGAGCCCGCGCAGCTGATCCCGTACGGCGCAGCGACCTTGCGGGTGCTGGCCGAGACTCAGGGGCTGGCGATCGCCGAGATGGCGCTGCCACCCGGCTTCCTGTCCCCGCCGCCGGCGATCCACAACGGCTTCGACGAGGCGATCTATGTCCTGAGCGGCCAGATCACGGTCGTCCGCAATCATGACCACGCGCGGACAGTCACCGCCGGTGGGCTGTTCGCGATCCCTAGGGGTACGCGGCATGCGTTCGCCAACGAGGCCGACCAGCCTGCGCACGTTCTGGGCATGTGGAGTCCCGGCAGCGCCCTGAGGTTCGTAGCCGACATCGGTGCTGTGCTACCGGCCACCGGCTATCCAGATCTAGCCGTTCTCGGTGAGGTGTACCGGCGCCACCACAGTGAACTCGCCGTCTAGGCACGCGCGTGGACATCTACGGACTCCAGACGCCCGCTCTGGTCGTCGACCGCACGATGCTGCAGGCGAATCTCGACACGATGACGCGGGCGCTGCCGGGCGCTCGACTGCGGCCACATATCAAGGCGCACAAGAGCACTGAACTTGCCCGAGCCCAGGCAGCCAATGGCCACCAAAACTTCACCTGCGCCACTGTCCGCGAGATGGAGGGCATGGCCGGCGTCGGGCTCGGCGCCGACCTGCTGCTGGCCAATGAGGTCCTCGACGCCCGCCGCCTCGGCGTGCTGTCGTCTGCCGGTGCCCGGGTCACCGTCGCCGTCGACTCGCCGGAAACGGTTGCGGCAGCAGCGGATGGCGGCGTCCCGGAGGTCTTGGTCGATGTCAACATCGGCCTGCCGCGCTGCGGCTGCCCGCCGGCCGGGGCCGGCCGGATCGCCGATCTGGCGCGCAGCCGCGGGCTCACCGTTCGCGGAGTCATGGGCTACGAAGGCCACCTGATGATGGTCACGCCGGAGTCGGAGAAGGCCCGGATGACCGAGGAGGCGATGGGCCTGCTGCTGGCCGCGGCGGCCGATGTCGGAGGTGAGCTGATCAGTGCCGGAGGGACCGGAACGTACGCGACCAACACCTGGGCCACCGAGATCCAGGCCGGCTCGTACGCGCTGATGGACACCGCCTACGCGACGCTGGGGTTTCCGTTCGCACATGCGCTGTCCGTGCTAGCCACCGTGGTCTCGGTGAGTCCGGGTTGGGCGGTGGCCGATGTCGGGCTCAAGTCACTCGGCATGGATCACGGCAATCCGACCATTCCAGGTGCCGCCGTCTGGTTCTGCAGTGATGAGCACACCACATTCGCACCGCAGGAAGGTCACGCGGTCAAGGTCGGCGATCGGGTACGGGTGCTGCCGGCCCACATCGACCCGACAGTTGCCATGCACGAGGCGATGCACCTCGTCGACGGCGAGGAAGTCCTCGACCGCTGGGCCGTGGACCTGCGCGGCTGGTAGCGGGCCCAGCCCGGGGCGAGTCACACCCGGGCTATGTCGACGCCCGAGCAGACTGCCTAGGACTGCATCAGCCCAACGGTCAGTAGGCC
>JALZDV010000329.1 GCA_030862345.1 Actinomycetota bacterium
TGCCCCCACCAGTGGTGCCAACCGCAGTGTCGTCGTCACCGGAATCGTCCAGATCGAGCGTGTCGTCCTCGGCAGCCGCGTCGCTTGGTTCACCGGTAGCTGTCTCGGGAACCGACGCCCTGCGCCGGCGGTCAGCCTTGGCTGCCGCTGCGGGTGCCACGGATGCACGACCGGACCTGCGCGTGTCGATCACGTCCTCGTCCGATGCGCTATCCGCGCGCCTGGCGTTCAACCGCTTGGCCAGCTTCTGATACTCGGGTTCCCGCTCCTTGAGGTCACACAGGACCGGAGCGGCCAGGAAGATCGACGAGTACACCCCGGCCAGCATGCCGACGAAGAGCACGAGGGCGAGATCCTGCAGGGTTCCCTCACCGATCAGGAACACCCCTGCATAGAGCAGGCCCAGGACGGGCAGCAGGGCGAAGATGGAGGTGTTGATCGAGCGCATCAGCACTTGGTTGATGGCGAGGTTCGCGGACTCGGAGTAGGTCCGGCGCTGACTGGCCACCAATCCCTTGGCGTTCTCGTCGACCTTGTCGAACACGACGACGGTGTCGTAGAGCGAGAAACCCAGGATGGTGAGCAGCCCAATGACCGAAGCCGGTGTGACTTCGAAGCCGACAAGGGAATAGATCCCAGCTGTGATCACGAGGTCGTGAACCAACGCGACCATCGCCCCCACGGCCATCTTCCACTGGAAGCGGACGACCAGAAACGCCAGCACGAGCACCAGGAAGACGAGTAGACCCTGCAGGGCCTTGCTGGTGACATCGCGGCCCCAACTCGCGCTCGTCGTGGTGTTGGTGACATCGGCGGAATCCACCTCGACAGCATCGGCGATAGCCGCTGCGACCTCGCCGGACTGCTCTTCACTGAGGTCTGCGGTGATGACCACGAGCTGGTTGTCCCCGACCGCCTGGGCGCTGGTCACGACCGCACCGGTGTCCTCGACCGCTCGGGTGACATCCTCGAGTTGGTTGACCGCTCCTGGGCTGCGGAAGCGCTCGCCTCCGGCGAACTCCACGCCCAGGTTGAACCCCCTGAAGATCATCGAGGCCAGGCAGATCAGGATCAGCACCGCGGACACGGCGTACCAGATCTTGCGCTTGCCGATGAAGTCGTACCCGATCTCACCGAGATAGAGTCGGACCGGCCAAGGCTTGCGCTGCGCCGCTCGTCCTTCGGCCCTGTCGGCCGTCGCCGCCTCGCTCGGAAACTTCGTCGGGCTGACCTTGACCGCCGGAGTCTCGACCGCTGGTGTCTCGGACGGTGCTGTCGCAACTGAGCCGGCTTCGGCGGCAGCGGCTTTGGTCTCTGGGGGCTTGGAGCCGGCTGCCCGCGGTACGGCGACCTTGCGGCCGTTACGACTGGAGCCGGACTTCGTGGCCATCAGTTGCCACCCGCCTTCGAGGAGCTGCGGAGGGCGGGGGTCCGGCGTGGTCCCGTCCGCGGGCCGATCGCAGCCGCGGAAGCGCCGCCAGCTGCAACGGTCGCGGGTCTGGTGGGTCCGACCCGTAGCCGGCCCAGCCCAGACACCCGAGGCGAGGAGAACGTTGCGTTGCGCGACAGCACTGCCACCAGCGGGTGGGTGAACAGGAAGACGACCACCAGATCGAGCACAGTGGACAACCCAAGCGTGAAGGCGAATCCTTTCACCCCGCCGATCGCCAGTACGTAAAGGGTCGCTGCGGCGAGAAAGCTGACGGCATCTGCCGACAGGATCGTCCGCCGTGAACTCACCCATGCACGGGGCACAGCCGCCCGCATCGAACGGCCATCGCGCACTTCATCTTTGATTCTCTCGAAGAAAATGATGAATGAGTCCGCTGTGATACCGATGGCCACGATGAAGCCGGCGATGCCAGCCAGACTCAACGTGAACCCGATCTGACGACCGAGGATGACCAGACAGGCGTAGACGATGACTGCGGAAAGAACGAGGCTGGCGATTGTCACGAGCCCGAGCAGGCGGTAGTAGAACATCGCGTAGACGAAGACCAGCAGGATGCCGATGCCGCCGGCGATCAGGCCAGCGCGGAGCTGATCGGCTGCCAGCAGGCCCGAGACGGTCTCGGCCGTGGACTGGATGAAGGTCAGCGGCAAGGCCCCGTACTTGAGCGAGTTCGCCAGGCTTGTCGCGCTCTCCTGCGTGAACGATCCACTGATCGTGGTGGTCCCGTTGATGGCGCCACGAATCACCGGAGCGGAGATCACCCGGCCGTCCAGGGTGAAGGCAACATTCTTGCCGACGTTGGCGGCCGTGTACTCCGCCCAGGTGGCCTGCGCGTTGGACTCGAAGTCCAACTGCACGGTCCACCCCTGCGTGCCGCTCGGGTCGAGACCGGCGCTGGCCGCATCGACTTGGGTGCCGAGGATGATACTGGGGCCGAGGAGATACTTCTCCGTGCCGTCGGTCGAGCAGGCCGCAACGTGATCCTCCGGACGATCGGCCGAAGCTTGTGCTGGATCGACCTCGGTCGAGCAGGTCTGCAGCGCGGCGAACGCAGCCTGCGCCTCCTCCAGCGTGACCGGTGGGCGATCCGGGTCCGCAGCGTCGGCAACCTCGCTCGTGGTCGAAGCAGCGTCGGTAGTAGCCGCCGAATCAGTAGTGGCCGCCGGATCGGTTGTGGCCGCGGGATCGGTGGTGGCCGCCGGATCGCCGCTGGCCGCGGGATCAGTGGACTCCTCGGGCGCCACGGGGGTGACTGGCTGCGGCGCCTCCAGAACCGGGCGGAACAGCAACTCCGCCGTCGTACCGAGGGATCGGGCCTGTTCACCTTCGTTTCCGGGCACGGCGATGACGATGTTCGCATCGCCCTCGATGACGACCTCCGCCTCGGCGACGCCAAGGCCGTTCACCCGACGCTCGATGATCTGCCGCGCAGTCTCCAGTTCTTCGGCCGAGGGGGCTCCACCGTCGCGGGTCTGAGCAGTCAGCGTCACAGTGGTGCCGCCCCGCAGGTCGAGTCCCAACCGGGGGGTCGGTGAATCGCCGGTGAAGAACACGAGCGCGTAGAGCGCCGCGATGATCAGCACGAGGGCGATGAAGTACCCCCGGATCTGCGTCTGCGCACGTGCCACTGCTGCAATCCCTTCCTGATCTCAGATCAGAGGCTCGGAAACGCTGATCTGACGGAGCACCGCCTCGGACTGCTCAGCGCCGATCTGACTGACGTCGCGCGAGCTGAGACCTAGGTTGCGGGGTCGTCGTGGGCCAGCGGCTTGGCCGGTCTCGCGGGCGGCGTGTCGGCCCGGTCGGCGTCGATGGCGCCGGGGGTCTCCGCACTCACGTCGTCCACGTCAGCGTCGTCAAGGTGGCTGTCAGCCGTACGGACCTCGAGAACGGCAGCGCGGGCAAAGCGGGCGACTACCCCCGGTGCGATCTCGACGTCGACCGTCACGTCATCCAACCCCGCAACGTCGCCATAGAGCCCGCAGGTGAGCATGATCGGCGAGCCGACGCTGAGCGCGGCCTGAAGCTCGGCCTGCCGGGCCTGGATCTTCTTTCGCTGCCGGGTCTGCATATAGATAATCACGCCGAACAGCGCAAGGAACGGAAGGAACAGCACTAGATCGCCCACAGGGTCGGATTCGCCTCTTTCTCACTGGTTCGGTCTGAATGTCTGGAGTCTGCATGCTCTGGGGCCGCATGGTCCGGCGCCGTCGAGGAGAACCTCGGCGAACAGGACGCGCGCAGTGCCGAGCAGCACATCGACCGGACCCGCAGCATTCTAGGCGTCGAACAGGGACGGCGCCGCAGACGGGGGCGCAGAACCTGCCTGGGCGGCTCCCGCCCCACCCCTGGGTGGCGGCAGCCGGAGGTGTTCCCAGGCCGCTCGGGTCGCGACCCGACCGCGCGGGGTTCGGACCAACAGACCGGCTCGGACCAGGAACGGTTCGCAGACCTCCTCGACCGTTTGCGCCTCCTCCCCCACCGCCACCGCCAGCGTCGCGATCCCCACCGGCCCCCCGTCGAAGCGCTGCACGAGGGCTCCCAACACTGCTTGGTCTAGGCGGTCCAGACCGAGATCGTCGACGTCGAAGAGCGCCAGCCCGTCCCGGGCGGTCGGGAGGTCCACGATTCCGTCGGCTCGCACCTCGGCGAAATCACGAACCCGGCGCAGCAGTCGATTGGCGATCCTGGGGGTCCCCCGCGAGCGTCCCGCGATTTCGACCGCCCCATCGGGCTGCAGATTCACTCCGAGCAGGCGCGCGCTTCGTTGCAGTACGGCGACGAGTTCAGGCCGATCGTAGAACTCCATGTGCCCGACGAAGCCGAATCGATCGCGCAGCGGCCCGGTCAGCAGTCCAGCCCGGGTCGTCGCACCCACCAGGGTGAATGGCGCCACCTCGAGCGGGATTGCGGTGGCGCCGGGGCCCTTACCCACGACTACGTCCACCCGGAAATCCTCCATCGCGACGTAGAGGAGTTCCTCGGCCGGGCGAGCGATCCGGTGGATCTCGTCGATGAAGACGATGTCGCCAGGACCCAGGTTCGTCAGCAGCGCGGCGAGGTCCCCAGCCCGTTCGATCGCCGGACCGCTGGTCACCCGCAGGACGGCACCCAGTTCGGCGGCGACGATCATCGCCAGGCTGGTCTTGCCCAAACCCGGCGGACCGGAGAGCAGGATATGGTCGGGTGGCCGCGACCGACGTATTGCGCTTTCCAGCAGCAGGTCCAGTTGGCCGCGGACCTTGGCCTGGCCGATGAACTCCTCCAGTCGGCGTGGCCGCAGCGATGTCTCGATGTCGCGGTCCTCGGCTGCGGCGTACGGAGACACCGGCGCGTCCGGCGCTACCGAACCCTCCCCGCTGCTCACAGTCGGTCCAGGCTGGACAACGCCTGCCGGAGCAGGACGCCGACCTCGACGCTGTCGCCGCGTTCGATCCGGTCCTCGGCCTCCGGCGTCACCGCTTGTAGGGCCGCCTCTGCCTCACGCGGATTCCAGCCGAGCCCGAGCAGGGCCTGCAGCACAGACCGGCGCCAGCCAGGTTCGCCCGGCGGAGCAGCCGAACCATCCGGCGCTGCGCCGGACCCGGTATCCGGTCCGGCACCGAGCCGATCCTTGAGGTCGATGAGCAGCCGTTCGGCGCCCTTCTTCCCGATGCCGGGGACCTGCGTCAACGCGGCGACGTCACTGCTGGCAACCGCTCGGCGGATAGCGGCCGGCCGGTGAATCGCCAGGATCGCTTGGGCCAAGCGCGGTCCGACACCGCTGGCGGTCTGCAGCAGTTCGAACAGGCCCCGCTCGTCATCGTCGACGAATCCGTACAGCGTCAGGGAATCCTCCCGGACCACCAGGCTCGTGGCCAGTCGGGCCGGAGTACCGATCCGCAGGGTGGCCAGAGTGCTCGGCGTGCACGAGACCGCCAGACCCATGCCCCCGACATCAACGACCGCCTGGTCCGGGCTGACGGCGCTGACCACGCCGCTGAGCGCAGCGATCACCGGGCCGCGCCCCAGGCACCGACCGGCAGGGAGCCGGACCGGCCGGTGCTGGCCAGCGCGCGACGGTGCAGAGCCGCGCCACGCCAGGCATGACAGATGGCCAGTGCCAGGGCATCAGCGGCATCGGCGGGGCGAGGTGGCTGGGGCAGGCTGAGCAACCGGGTAACCATGACGGTGACCTGCGCCTTGTCAGCGTTCCCTGATCCGGTGACGGCGGCCTTGACCTCGCTGGGCGTGTACATGGCGACCGGAATCGCGGCCCGAGTGGCCGCCAGAATTGCTACCCCGGCGGCCTGGCCGGTGCCCATGACCGTCCTTACGTTGTGCTGGCTGAAGACCCGTTCGACGGCGAGCACGTCGGGGCAATGCATGCTGAGCAGACCGGTGATGGCATTCGACAACTCGAGCAGCCGCTCCCCGAGCTCGGCCCCCGGCGGTGTTCGGAGCACGCCGAAACTGATCGCCCGCGGCGGTCGGCCCGGTGATCCATCGAGAATGGCGAAGCCGCATCTGGTCAACCCGGGGTCGATGCCGACGACACGCATGCAGCCCTCCTGACCGGTTCCGAACACGTGTTCGACAGGCTAACCGCGGGTGCCGGCCGTGCTGGGATGACACGCCCAGGCGGTCCTCAGCCGACCGAAGCCAGGACCTCGTCACTGACATCGAAGTTCGCGTAGACGTTCTGCACATCGTCACAGTCCTCGAGCGCATCGATCAGCCGGAAGACCTTGGGCGCCGCTGCTTGGTCCAACTCGATCTGCACACTGGGCAGGAAGGACACCTCGGCTGAGTCATAGTCGATTCCGGCCGCGACGAGCGCAGAACGGACGGCGACGAGGTCGGTCGGTTCGCTGACCACCTCGAAGGAGTCCCCCAGGTCGTTGACCTCCTCGGCGCCGGCCTCGAGGACGGCAGTCAATATGTCGTCCTCGTCGGTTTCCCTGCTCGCTGCACCCTCCTTGGGCACGAGCACGACGCCCTTGCGGTTGAACAGATAGGCCACCGATCCGGGATCAGCCATCGAGCCACCGTTGCGGGTCATCGCGGTACGAACCTCCGAGGCCGCCCGATTGCGGTTGTCGGTGAGACATTCGATGAGGACCGCGACCCCGCTCGGGCCGTACCCCTCGTAGGTGATCGTCTGCCAGTCCGAGCCACCGTCCTCGGTGCCCGCGCCGCGCTTGACCGCTCGATCGATGTTCTCGTTGGGTACCGAGGACTTCTTGGCCTTCTGCACCGCGTCGTAGAGGGTCGGGTTTCCGGCCAGGTCGGCGCCCCCGGTACGGGCCGCGACCTCGACGTTCTTGATCATCTTCGCGAACAGCTTCCCGCGCTTGGCGTCGATGGCTGCCTTCTTGTGCTTCGTCGTAGCCCACTTCGAATGGCCGCTCATGATCGCTCCTCGCTGTTCAACCCGCGGACCATGTCCACGAAGAAACTGTGGATCCGGCCGTCATTGGTCAACTCGGGATGAAAGCTCGTCGCCAGAAGCGCACCCTGCCGGACAGCGACCACTCTACCGTCGGCCCGTCCACCGCTGACCCGACCGAGTACTTCGACGTCGGGTCCGGCCTGCTCGACCCATGGGGCTCGGATGAACACCGCCGCGAACGACTTTTCGCCGACGACCGGGATTGGTACCTCGTTCTCGAAGGACTCGACCTGACGCCCGAACGCATTGCGTCGCACGGTGACGTCCATCCCGCCGATGGTGTCCTGATCCGCAGGCGCGTCCAGAATCCGATCGGCGAGCAGGATCATCCCCGCGCAGGACCCGTACACCGGCAGGCCCGAACGGATGCGCTCGCGCAGCGGTTGCATCAGATCGAAGATGTCGAGCAGTTTCGCGATGGTGGTGGACTCCCCGCCGGGGAGGATGAGGCCGTCCACGGTGTCTAGTTCCGACTCGCGGCGGACCTCGACGGCGTCCGCACCGCATGCCTCGATCCGGCGCACGTGCTCCCGTGCGTCCCCCTGCAGTGCGAGGACGCCGATGCGCGGTGGCATCACCAGCCGCGCGTCGCGTACCGCTCAGAGTCGGGTAGCTGGGAGACGTTGATCCCGACCATGGCCTCGCCCAGTCCCCGCGACACCTTGGCGATCACATCCGGGTCGTCATGGAACGTGGTGGCCGCCACGATGGCGGCGGCACGCTGTGCCGGGTTGCCGGCCTTGAAGATCCCGGAACCGACGAATACTCCCTCGGCGCCTAGCTGCATCATCATCGCAGCATCTGCGGGGGTGGCGATGCCGCCGGCGGTGAATAGCACCACGGGCAGCTTGCCGGCTTGGGCGACTTCGGTGACGAGCTCGTGCGGCGCCCTGAGGTCCTTTGCCGCACCGTACAACTCAGTCGTGTCCATTGTGGACAACTTGCGTATCTCGCCGCTGATCGAGCGCATGTGCCGGGTGGCCTCGACTACGTTGCCAGTGCCGGCCTCGCCCTTGGAGCGGATCATGGCAGCACCCTCGGAGATCCGTCGCAGCGCCTCGCCGAGGTTGGTGGCCCCACAGACGAATGGCACGGTGAAGTGCCACTTGTCGATGTGATGCGCCTCGTCGGCAGGGGTGAGCACCTCGGATTCGTCGATGTAGTCGACGCCAAGGCTCTGCAGTACGCGGGCCTCGACGAAGTGCCCGATTCGCGCCTTGGCCATTACCGGAATCGTGACCGCGGCAACGATCGAATCGATCATGTCTGGATCACTCATCCGGGCCACGCCGCCTTGCGCGCGGATGTCAGCCGGCACCCGCTCGAGGGCCATCACCGCGACGGCACCGGCATCCTCGGCGATCTTGGCCTGGTCGGCGGTCACCACGTCCATGATCACGCCGCCCTTGAGCATCTCGGCCATTCCGCGCTTGACGCGCGATGTGCCGGTGACGGGGCGGTCGGTGGACTCGGACACGAAAACCTCTTGATCTCCTACGGCTGGGAAATTCTTAGTCTACGACGTGCTGCCACGCCGACCCGGACGGCTCAACGTGGATAGGCATGCCGGAACTGGATGCTGATCCGCGGGCCTGAGGCGGCCACCTTTGGAACCGCGTGGTCCCAGGTGCGCTGACAGGACCCGCCCATCACGAGGAGGTCTCCGGGTCCGGGCAGATAGGTCACCGATCTTCCGCCGCCCTTGGGCCGAAGCTTGAAGGGGCGCGGGGCGCCGAGTGAGACCAGTGCCACGGTGGCCTCGGGTAGCTCGCGGGCGATCCGGTCCCCATGCCAGGCCACGCTGTCGGAACCGTCGCGGTAGAGGTTCACGCCCACTTGGCTGAACTCGACGCCATAGCGAGCACTGAGCGCCCCGGCCATCCCCTCCAGAACGGCCGGGAGGGCTGCGTGCCCAGGATCGGCATCAAGGTGCCAGCGGTGAGTCAGCCGAGGCTCGATCACCTTGCGCTCGTACATCCATCGGGAGTGTTGCCCCCACGGAGTGTCGCGGAGCAGTGTGGCGAACAGTTCGTCGGCACCGCCGAGCCAACCGGGTTGATGGTCTACCCATGCGCCGTCTGCCAGTTGGCGGCGCGCACACCGTCTGAATTCGGCGTCGTAGGTGATCTCGCCGGTGTCGAAGAGCGAGCCCTGCCATGCCAGGTCCGGCCCGGTTGCCATGCCTCCGAGGGTAGAACGGGCATCTGACACCGGCCATCGGCCCTGGAAAAGCTCAGCCAGTTGTCAACAGCGCGCTAAGTGGCCGCAAGGACGCCCGGCGCGGCCCCTCCCTCAATGCACCGGGGGTGTGTCCGCCAGCTTTCCGGGGCGGTCGTCGATGTCGAAATGCGCCGGAAGTGGGCGGCGAGCAGCCAACCGGAACAGCCTGGACAGAGCCTGGCCACGCAGTAGCCGGTTGTCCCGTACGGCGTCGTTGTAGAACCGCCTGGCCAGAACGACGCGTTCGGATGTCGACCTCAAGTCGAGGGCGAGGCTCTTCGGCAGCCCGCCGATCTCCGGTCCCACCGCCCGCAGCAAGTGGCCGAGGGTGTTCTCGGCCTCCTCACGGGTGGCCTCCGCCGCGTTGAGCGCATCGTGGGCAGCACGCCGCAGTTCTGCAGCGCGCTGGCCAAGGACCTCTGGGTGTTCGTCGGCAACCGCCTGGGCGACTGCTGCACGGCGTACCAGTTGGGCATCCAGCGCGGACCTGGCCGCACTGACCCGCTCGTCGAGGCGGTCCAGCCGCGAGACAGTCGAGGCGATCCAGAAGAGCAGCACGGCAAGCTGACCGATGATGACCAGCAGGATCGTTTCGCTGCTCACGGCGGTCGAGCCTAGCCGTGCGTCGCCACGAACCGCTTGGCCCAGCTTGCTCCCGGGCACATCGGACTGCGACAGTGCCACGCGTGGCAGTGCTGAATACTGCGGCCCGTGCGCTCATCGAGTCGGCCGCCCTGGCCCACTTCGTCACCATCGACGACGACGGGTCACCACAGGTCTCGGTCGTCTGGGTCGGCCTGGATGGTGACGACATCATCGCCGCTCATTTGGACGGCCGACAGCGCAAACTTCGCAATATCCGCCGTGATCCCCGCGTGGTGCTCTCCTTCGAGGCCCGGACGGCTAACGAGGTCGGGATGCGGCACTACTGCATCGTGTACGGGCAGGCGCGCATCTCCGAGGGCGGAGCGCCTGAACTACTCCACCGGTTAGCTCAGACCTACGTCGGTCCGGGCACCGTCTTTCCACCCTTTCCCGATCCGCCTCCGGGCTACCTCACCCATGTCACGCCTACCCGCTGCACCGGCGTCGGGCCATGGGTGACGTGACGACCCCGGTCCGGAGTAGAAACTAGTTCGCCTCGTACCGATTCCGATGCAGAAATGTCGTGTACGTTGACCGAATCTTTGAGACGGCCGTCTTGTATGACGCCGTTGCCATGCAACAACAGAATTAGGGACAAGGAAGTCCGACTTATGCGTGTTTTGACATCACCGAAGCGGATCATTCCGCTCACCGTGCTCGGGTTCGTTGTCGCGCTGTGCGTGGTCGCGGCGCCGGCCGCGCAAGCCGCGCCGACGCCCAGCCAGCTC
>JALZDV010000351.1 GCA_030862345.1 Actinomycetota bacterium
CTCGAAGGCTCGTTCGTCAACCGATCCGTCATCCACGGCTGCCCACGCGATACCCAAGTCGTAGGCCCGTTGGCCGGATATCTCCGCGCCGAACACGCCCACCGCAGCGGCCAGCTCACGGCCGCCCAGGCGATCCAGCAGCGTGAAGTGCCCGCCTCCAGGATGCAATCCGATCGTGGCGAAGCCCGCGATGATTCTGGCATTGGCCGCCACGACCCGCAGGTCGGTGGCCAACAGCAGGTTGACTCCGGCACCAACGGCAGCGCCCCGCACCGCAGCCACCGTGGGCACGGCCAGGTTGCCAATCCGGACGAAGGCTGCATAGACAGCGCCGATGCCGGTGAAATGTTCGGCGCCGGCCGGATCCTCGCCGGCTCGATCCAGCACTCCGCGCTCGGCTCCCGAGCAGAAGGTCGAGTTCGCCCCCCGCACCACGACGGCGCCCACATCCAGGTTCCCGTCGACGTCGTCGCAGATCTGGACCAACTGCCGCGAGGTCTCGGAGTTCAGAGCGTTGCGAGTCTTGGGTGAGTCGAGCGTGATCGTTGCAACGTGTGAATCCACCTCGACCCTGACTGCACTCACGTTCTCTCCTGACTCGGTCACTTCCAAGTGAACTCCAGCACGCTCTTGACGGGGGTGCCGTCGCTGAGCGTCATCGGGTTCGTGGGGACCATCGTCGCCTCTCCGAAACTCGGTGAGACCACCGAGTGTGGTCCGGCACCTCCGGCCACCAGGATGCGGATCTCCTCGGGGCTGTCGGCCAGTGGGATTCCGACGTCTGGATGGTCGGAGGTGAATTTGCGCGGTCGACGGTGCCGCACCATGCCGTTCAACGTCTCTGGGGGGAAGTCCGACACCTTCACGCGGGACGTCTCGTACAGGAATTGCCGTACGTCATCCTTGCTGAACCCACCCTCGGCCAGGATCTGGGCGTGCTCGGGGCACAGGATGAAGAGCGGCCCTCCACCGAGTTGGACGTTCTGGTGCCCGACCGTCGCGCCAGCCGACGCGAGAGTACGGAGGATTCCGACCGCTGATCTGCTGGCCAGGTCGAGAATGTTCTGCGTTCCGGTCACCGAGATGATCGAGACCGTACTGGTCTCCTTGTCGTAGCCACGCTCGACGTGGAACGGCTCCCAGGGGGTTTCGTCCTCATTCTCGGCGATGCACATGCCGTACTTGCCCGGTTGACCTTGCGTGGACTTGTCCATGGTCTGGGCGCGACCACCGCCGATATTGATCATGCACAGCCGAACCGCCCGGCCGACTGTCGCATTCGCCCGGAAGCCGTGGCCGAGGCAGTTTCCCTTGCCGTTGAACCCGAGTTCCGCTGCGATCGGGCCATTGACGACGACCAGCACCGCGACCGGGTTCGTGGTGGCCTGGATGCCGTAGGCGTTGAAGTCGGGGGTGGCCAACCCGCGGACTGCGGCGATGACCACGGGCAGGTACTCGGGCTTGCAGCCGGCCATCACGGCGTTAACCGCAACGCTGTGCACCGTCGCTTCGGCCCGGGTGGCCGGGATCTTGCCCAGGGATTCGTTCGGATCGAGATCGGTGTACTCGAGCGCAGCGGCTACCGCAGCCTCGGTGGGCGGGATGATCGGCAAGCCGTCCGTCCAGCCCTGCTCCTCGTAGTAGTCGAAGACATCCGCGATCTCGCCTTCGATGGTCAACAGTTCGGTCACCGTGCCGCCTTCCTCGTTCCGGAGATGGCCATCAGACGATCCCGTCGTTGCGCAGCCCGTTGAGGGCCGCCTCGTCGATGTCGAGCAGCTTTCCGAACACCTCTGCGTTGTCCGCCCCCCGGTCCGGGCCGGCGCGGTGCACTGCGTGATCGCGTTTCGGGAACTTGGGGATGATGCCCTGCATCGTGATCGGGCCAAGGGCCTCGTCGGGGACCGTGATCAGGTCACCCCGGGCGTGGAACTGCCGGTCGTGCATGATGTCCTCGGCGGTGTAGACCAGCTGATGAACGGCATCGGCCGCGGTCAGCTTCTCGGACAGAACTGCATAGTCCTGGGCTGCGGCCCACTGGCCGAACAACGCGTCACACTCGTCCAGGAAGGCAACGACCTCGCTCGGTTCCTCGAGCATGACGCCCTCGGCAAGCCGCGCGATCTGCGCAGTCGCGCCGGCCGCGGCCAGCACTCGTCCGATGGCGGCCGGTCCCACTGCGCTGACGACGAACCACCGCCCGTCGCGTGACTGGAACAAGTTGCGCAGCACGCCATGACTGGTGAGCTTGTTGCCCGGTCGCATCGCCACCTGACCGAGCTGATCATATGCGGCGATCTGCGTGGGGATGATCCGGAAGAGTCCTTCGAACAGTGCCACGTCGACGACCTCGACACCGGTGGACCGGTGCGCACCTCTGGCCCGGTTCCACAGCGCAGCCATGATC
>JALZDV010000388.1 GCA_030862345.1 Actinomycetota bacterium
CCTACGGGCCGCCGCGGAGGCTGCCGGCGTTCGGATCATCGCCACCTATGGCATGACTGAAACCTCCGGCGGCTGCGTGTACGACGGTGTCCCGCTGGCTGGAGTGCACGTGCGGGCAACTTCAACCGGACTCCGGATCGGCGGCGAAGTGGTGGCCCTCGGGTATCACGGAGAACCTGAGGAGACGCGGAAGTCCTTTGTGGATGACTGGTTCCGCACTCGGGACCTGGGTCACGTCGACAGCAACGGCAGGGTTTCGGTGACCGGGCGGATGGATGACGTCATCATCAGCGGTGGCGTCAACGTCGCCGCCGGGGCAGTAGAGGAAGTTCTCCGTGAGTGCACCGGGATCGCCGACGTAGCCGTACTCGGTCGACCCGACCCGGAATGGGGCCAAGCCGTCATTGCCCTCGTCGTACCCGTCGCTGGGGGCAACGTAAGGCTGAACGAACTGCGGGCACATGTGACTGCGCGCATCGGGGCTGCCGCTGCACCGCGCGAGGTTCGATCCGTGCTTGCTTTGCCGCGCCTGCACTCGGGCAAGCTCGACCGGGTTGCCGCGCAACTCCTGATCACCGAACCGCCCCCGCAGGTGCTGGGATGACCCGGCTGCGCGACTGGGTTGCCGGCGCCCGGCCGCGCACGCTCCCGGCGGCGGTCGCTCCGGTGCTCGTCGGGTCCGGGGCCGCCGCCGGCGTGGGTGCCTTCGATGCCGGCCGTGCGCTGCTGGCTCTGGCGGTCTCCCTGGCCCTGCAGATCGGGGTGAACTACGCCAACGACTACTCCGACGGCGTACGCGGAACCGATGCCCAGCGGGTCGGACCGACGCGGCTCGTCGCGGCGGGACTAGCCACCGCATCCGCGGTGCGCGGGGCGGCGTTGCTCTGCTTCGCTATCGCCGCCGTCGCCGGTCTCGTCCTGGCCGCGCTGACCACCTGGTGGCTGCTTGCGGTGGGTGCGGTTGCGATCGGCGCCGCCTGGTTCTACACCGGCGGGTCCAAGCCGTACGGCTACCGGGGGCTGGGCGAGGTGTCGGTGTTCCTGTTCTTCGGAGTAGTGGCCGTCGTCGGCACGGCCTTCGTGCAGGCCGAGCGGATCCTGCCGCAGGCAATCGCGTCCTCGATTCCGGTCGGATTACTGGCCTGCGCGCTGCTCGTCGTCAACAATCTCCGCGACATCGATGGTGACTCCGTCTCGGGGAAACGCACTCTCGCTGTCGTCCTCGGCGATCACCGGACCCGTTGGCTGTATGCGGCAATGATCGTCGTGAGCTTTGTCGTAGTCGCCGGGTTGGCCACCTACCGGCCGTTCGCGGCTCTGGGGTTGGCCGCCGCGGTCCTGGCGCTTCCGCCCGTGGGGTCGGTGCTGGGCGGGACGACTGGCCTGGCGCTGCTTCCGGCGCTGCGCGACACGGGTTTGATGCAGTTACTGCTCGGGGTCCTGCTGGCGGTCGGACTGGCCATCTGAGCCGCCGCGCAGCCGCGCACGGACTGCCGCTCGCCGCTCCCGGCGCTGCCTGATCGCCGTGGTGAGGCCCTCTCGCTGCTTGCCCAGCAGGAAGTAGGAGGCCGGCATCGACAGCAACAGTGCAAACAGAATGCCGGGATAGCTGCCCAGGCCAGCCGCCCAGAGCACGGCCAGCAGGACGGCGAAGATGGCGATCCGCCCCGCTGTGTAGATCGTGACCGCCTTAAGCATTCCGGTCCTCCCACCGGCTGGACAGGACCACCGTCGTCCGGGTCCGGGACACGCCACGGAGGCGGCTGATCGCCGAGACGATTCGCTCCAATGCCGCGATGTCGGCCACCCGTACCCGGAGCAGGAACGCCTCCTCGCCCGCCACGTAGAAGCAGTCGGTGATCTCCGACATCTGCCGCAGCGCCTCCACGAGGTCCTCGTCTGATTCGACGTCGGACTCGAAGACACCCACGAGTGCGGTGACCGCCTCCCCGACGGCGGCCCGATCGACTGCGGCGTGATAGCCGAGGATGACGCCGGAGGACTCGAGCTTGGACACCCGCTCATGCACAGACGGCGCCGACAGGCCAACAGTTCGAGCGAGTTCGGCGTAGGAGGCTCGACCATTGGCACGCAAAAGCGACACGATCCGGCGATCGACGTCGTCGATGATCGAGGCTCCTCTCTGCTCAGCCGGGCTGGCTCCACCCCGGGCGTGACGCCCACCCGGCACTATCCTCACCCCGCGGGTATCGTGGTGTCCTCTGAGGGGGTGAACAGGTTGTATGTGCTCGTCGGCATCGTGTTGATCGGGGCGCTGCTGTTCGTCCTGTGGCGGATGAGCGGCCCGAACCCCGCCGCGGGCGACCGCACGCGCGGTTCCGCGCGGCCCGCCAAACCTCCGGTTCGCAAGCCCACCCGACGCGAGCCGCTGGCGCCCGACGATGACCCGGAATTCCTCCGTGAACTCGATCGTCGCGCCCACCGTGAGGAAGACCCGCCCGCCTGAGTCAGGCTGGGGGCGGCCTCATCCAGCGAACCCCCGGAAAGCGGCCGAAGTCGCTGTCGTAACTCACAATGGTGCCCCGGTGCTCGATCGCGAGCGCAGCCACGTGCGCAGGACGTTCGCGTCGACGGCATCGTTCGGGGCTTGTTTGAACGTCATCGTCCGCGTTCGCCGTGCGGTACCTCGGCCCGTTGTGAGTCCGCGAGAATCAGTGTCCGCTGGGTCCCAATTGGCCTTCTCTGGTCGTCGAACCTTCGGGACGCTCCTTCAACTCGATGAAAATCGAGTGCGAGTCGGTGTCCCCGATGTTCTCGCCGGCGTGTTCCTGAGCGCCGACCCAGCGCACCTGGCCGGCAGACAGTTCGACCTCCACCTGCCTTCCGTTCGCCGCGATGCGCCGGCGGAAGGAACTCAAGGTGTACATGACACTGTCCGGGTGCCGATGCCAATGGGTGCGCGCGCCGGGCTGATCCTTGTACTCGAGAACCCGGACCCGTTCGTTTTCAAAGATCACCGTGTAGTGCTCGGGGTCGGTTCTCGCCGGATCTCCATCCCCTGTCTCGCCAGTATCGTCGTTGCGGCCTGCCTTGAGCGTGTCGTCAGATAGTGTCATGGGACGACAGTACCATTACTGGTATGCGAGTACCATATGAATCGAGCGGCCGGCAAAACCAGAAGGCCCGCACCCGGGAGGCGTTGGTTGCGGCCACCCGCGACTTGCTGACGCAGGGTGGTGCGCCGACAGTCGAGGATGCTGCCGCCGCAGCGGGCATCTCGAGGACCACGGCTTATCGGTATTTCCCCAACCAGCGCGCCCTGCTCCTCGGCGCGCATCCGGAGACGCTGCAGCGGTCCCTCCTGCCCGAGGACGCGCCGACCGATCCAGAGAGCCGACTGGATCTGGTCATGGAGAGGTTCACCCAGACGACAATCGACTGGGAACCACAGCTGCGCACCTCGTTACGGTTGTCGCTGGAACCAGGTGCCGAGCAGCCGATGCTGCGCGGCGGGCGAGCCATCGGGTGGATTGCGGACGCCCTAGCGCCGCTGCGGGAGACGCGGCCCGACCTCGACGTCCATCGGCTGGCTCTAGCCATCCGGTCTGCCACCGGGATCGAGGCGCTGGTCTGGCTGACCGACATCGCCGGTCTCTCCCGGGATGAGGCACGCCGGCTGCTGTGCTGGTCCGCGCGAGCCATGCTGCGAGCAGCGCAGGAGGCAGGCAACGATCCGCCGGCCTGAATCACGACCAGCGAACGTGCGCCTTGTCCCGCCAGAGGTCCAGCACCGACGAATCCCCATTGACTTGCACCACGTCACGCGAGACCCGATTCCACAGGAAGAGATACATCTGCGAGGCCGCAGCCAACACTGTTGCCTCGGCCGGCATCGTTGCGTCGTGGCTGATCTGCCGACCCTCCGGCCCGATCGTCATGTGCCATGACCGATCGTTGTCGGCGAGCCGAACCTTCAGCGTGCGCGGCCGATCGGAGAGCAACCGTCCGCCGCGGCGACCCATAAACCCGTCGATCAGTTCGGCGATCCCGTCAGCGGCGAAATCGGCGTCATAACTGGGGACACACCCGCGGGCAGCGTCGGCATCTGCCCGGTGGATCGCCGTTTCGTGGGCCTGACGACGTGCCCAGAACTCCAGCGGCGATCGCGCCGGAAGAAAGGTCCACGCCGCGACGTCCGGTTGCGCACTGCGGAGCGTCTCTACGAGTATTCGATGCCCGTCGTCGTACCAGTCGAGCAGCCCTTCCTCGGGGGCGGTGGCCTGCGCCCCATCACCGGTCTTACGCGGTTCCTGGACATGACTGGCGGCCCATCGATGGACCATCCCGATGTGGGCGACCAACTCGGCCACCGTCCAGGTCGGGCAGGTGGGCACCTCTGCATCGAGATCCAGCTGGGCCGCAGCCGACCCGAGCGCCTGCCCTTGACGTTCCAGTTCGTCGAGATAGCCGCGCAGTTCCATGGAGCCGTTAGCTGACGCCGGCGTAGGAGTGCAGGCCGGTGGTGACGAGGTTGACATAGAGCAGGTTGAAGAGCATCACCACGAGCCCAGCCACGTTGATCCAGGCGGCGGCACGACCCTTCCATCCGGCGGTTGCCCGAGCGTGCAGGTAGGCCGCATAGACGATCCAGGCGACGAAGGCCCAGGTCTCCTTCGGATCCCACCCCCAGAACCGTCCCCATGCGCTCTCGGCCCAGACCGCCCCGGCGATCACCGCAAAGGTGAAGATCGGGAAGCCGAAGACCACCATCCGGTGTGCTGCGCGGTCCAAGGTCTGCGAGGCAGGAAGCCGGTGCCCGATCCGCCCGACGATCGCTCCTGCGGCCTGTCCGGTGTCCTCGAATCGGGACCGGGCCAAGAACAGCGCGGACAGGATCCCGCTGGTCAGGAAAGCACCGAAGCCGATGCTGACGGTGGTCACGTGTACGACCAGCCAGCGCGACCGAAGAGCGGCCACGAGGGGGCCGGACTCGGCGTAGAGGAACAACCCGACCAGCACCAAGGCCACGGTGATCGGCAGCGTCACGTACAGCCCGATCCCGCGAAGCCGAGGCGTCCGCAAGGCCAGGTACAGGAAGCCGACGACGCCTACGAAAGCGACTGCAGTGGCGAATTCGAACATGTTGCCCAACGGCACCCGCTGTGCGGCCAGCCCGCGCAGCAGCAGCACAGAACCGTGCAGCAGCGCGCCGACCACGGTGATCCCCATCGCCACTGTGCTGGCCCGCGAGGAGAACCTAGAGCCATTGGTCTCGTCCAGAACCTGGATCTGATTGGTCGGCTCCGCGCTCCCTCCGCTCGGCTGCTCCATCTCGTGCGCTCCGCGCACCGGTCGGTCCGCTCCTCCCTCGCTGGCGCTCGGTCGATGCTCCCGTCCTCTCGGCTCGGCTCGCTGGCCCTCGTCGCGATGCTGACTCGCTGTCGCCTGCCGGGAGAACGCCAGGGTGGCGGCGAACGCGATGGTCGCCAGGCTGTAGACGAGGATCGTGACCGTGAACAGGGTGTCGGCCAGTCCGGCCAGGCTCGCGGCGTCTGACATCAGGGGTCCCTCCAGTCCGACCGATCCTCGGTCAGGGCGGTGCGGATGCGCGTCACGATCTGTTCGAATTCGGCCGGATCAGGGCTGCCCCCCTGCGCCAGACCACCGATCACCAGCACACTATCCCCGGGCCGGACGAAGACCCGTCGACGGCGTACCAGCAGAGTGGCCAGCAAACCACCAAGCATCGCCAGAGAGCTGATCAGTACGGCGAGTTGGGCCGGATCGCGATTCAGCTGCAGCGCGGCGAACTCCTTGAAGCCGGTGAAGGTGATCGATGTGCCGTCCGGGAGGTCCAGGGACTCACCCGGTCGCAGATTCCCCGACCCGACTCGCTCCAGTTGGCCGCGCTCGAGCCGGTCCTGGTCGAGCGTGAACACGTTCTGCGGGATCCCGCTGTCCAGTCCCACCGAGCCGGCGTAGACCACGATGGCCACCGCGGGATCGAGCGGCCGCGGATCGGCCGAGGTCAGCAGGCCGCCGCCCATGTCCTGCGCCGTGGGGAGGAACACCCCCTGCAGGGCGAGCTGATCTCGACCCACACCGAGGTCAGGCAGCTTGAGCACGCCTTCGGACAGCATCGTGCCGGAATCGGTGGGCAGGAACGGGGCGGAGAGGTCGGTGAACGTGCTGCCGTCCTGGAGGGTGACCGAGAAGATCGGCGCGAATCCGCGGCCAGTGACGTACAGCCGGGTTCCGTCGACCCGGAGCGGGGAGTTGATCCCGATGGTGGCCCGCTCCTCGGGGCCGCCGAGGGTACGGCTGTAGGTGATGTCACCGGTGAAGCTGGCCGGGGTGAGGTCCGGCTCGTAGCGAGCGCGGAAGTCCTCCAGGTCGACGCACAGCGGCGTCAGGTCTCCGCCAGCGATCATCGGCCCGGCCGAATAGGTGTCGTACTGCTGGAAGGTGTTACAGAAGCCCTGCCCCTCCTGGACCAGGACGCTTCCCTCGTACCCCCAGAGCTTGCCGATCGCGAGGCTGATCAGCAGTGCCAGCAACGCCAAGTGGAAGACGATGTTGCCGGTTTCCTTGAGCAGTCCCTTCTCCGCCGAGAGCGCGCCGTCCTTGCGCACGACCCGGTAGCTGGCCGCCCGGAGTTCCTCCTCCGCGACGTCGAGCGCCTGGTTTGGTGCCAGGTCGCTGTCCACTTCGGCGTGCCGCGGCAGCCGCGACAGCCGGCTCGGCGCCCGGGGCGGTGCTGTTCGCAGCGACCGGATGTGATCCCAGGTCCGTGGGACGAGGCACCCGATCAGCGAGACGAACAGCAGCAGATAGATGGCCGCGAACCAGGGAGCTGCGAAGACGTCGAAGAGCCCTAGCCGGTCCAGGACGGGGGCCAGCGACGGGTGGTCGGCGTAGTACTGCGCGACCGCGGTCTGGGACAACGGCCGCTGTGGCAGCAGTGAGCCGGGTACGGCCGCCAGCGCGAGCAGGAACAACAGCAGAAGTGCGGTACGCATGCTCGTCAGCCAGCGCCACCACCCCCTGGCACCCCTGACCAGGCGCTGCCGAGGTGCGGCTCCCGGTCTCGAGGTAGGCAGCAACTGACCGTCCTGCGCATCGTCGAGAGCGAGGTGGGGCG
>JALZDV010000389.1 GCA_030862345.1 Actinomycetota bacterium
GCGACTGCAGCTCCTTGAGCAAGACCTTGAACGACTCGGGGATCCCCGGCTCGGGGATGTTCTCCCCCTTGACGATGGCCTCATAGACCTTGACCCGGCCCACGATGTCGTCGGACTTGATCGTCAACAGTTCCTGCAGCGCATAGGCCGCGCCGTAGGCCTGCATGGCCCAGCACTCCATCTCACCGAAGCGCTGACCGCCGAACTGCGCCTTACCACCCAACGGCTGCTGGGTGATCATCGAGTACGGGCCGGTCGAGCGGGCGTGGATCTTGTCATCGACCAGGTGCAGGAGCTTGAGGATGTAGATGTAGCCGACCGAGACCGGCTCGGGGAACGGCTCGCCGGAGCGGCCGTCCATGAGTCGCGCCTTGCCGGTGCCTTCGACCATCCGCTGACCGTCCCGGTTGAGCAGGGTCGAGCCGAGCAGGCCGGTGATCTCCTCCTCGCGCGCACCGTCGAAGACCGGGGTCGCCGTACGGGTTCCGGGAGCCGCAGAGCGCGCCACCTCGGGCAGCCGAGCCGCCCAATCGGGACTTCCCTCGACCTCCCAGCCGGCGTTGGCCACCCATCCGAGGTGGGTCTCCAGCACCTGACCGACGTTCATCCGGCCGGGCACACCGAGCGGATTGAGCACGATGTCGACCGCGGTGCCGTCCGGCAGGAACGGCATGTCCTCGACGGGCAGGATCTTGGCGATCACGCCCTTGTTGCCGTGCCGGCCGGCGAGCTTGTCACCGTCGGAGATCTTGCGCATCTGTGCGACGTACACCCGGATCAGCTCGTTGACGCCAGCCGGGAGCTCGTCGCCGTCCTCCCGGGCGAAGACCCGGATGCCGATGACCTTGCCGCCTTCACCGTGCTTGACCTTGAGGCTGGTGTCGCGTACCTCGCGGGCTTTCTCGCCGAAGATCGCCCGCAGCAGGCGCTCCTCCGGGGTCAGCTCGGTCTCGCCCTTGGGGGTCACCTTGCCAACCAGGATGTCGCCGGGTACGACCTCGGCACCGATCCGGATGATGCCGCGCTCGTCGAGATCGGCCAGAATCTCCTCGGAGACGTTGGGGATGTCCCGGGTGATCTCTTCGGCGCCCAACTTGGTGTCGCGGGCGTCGACCTCGAACTCCTCGATGTGGATCGAGGACAACACGTCGTCCTGGACCAACCGCTGACTCAGGATGATCGCGTCTTCGTAGTTGTGGCCCTCCCACGGCATGAAGGCGACGAGCAGGTTCTTGCCAAGCGCCATCTCACCGCCGTCCGTGCACGGACCGTCAGCGATGACCTGCCCCTGCTCGACCCGCTCACCCTCGGCGACCAGTGGCTTCTGGTTGACGCAGGTGCCCTGGTTGGACCGACGGAACTTGTGCAGCCGATAGGTCTGACGAGTGCCGTCGTCGGCCATCACCGTGATGTAGTCGGCGCTGGAGTCCTCCACGATCCCGGCCTTCTCCGCGGTGACGACATCACCGGCGTCCACGGCGGCCCGCAGCTCCATGCCGGTCCCGACCAGTGGCGCCTCGCTGCGCAGCAGCGGAACCGACTGGCGTTGCATGTTGGCGCCCATCAACGCGCGATTGGCGTCGTCGTGCTCGAGAAACGGGATCATCGCCGTGGCGACCGAGACCATCTGGCGCGGCGAGACGTCCATGTAGTCGACGCCGTCCGGCGCGATGTAGTCCACCTCACCACCCTTGCGGCGCACCAGGACCCGGTCATCGGTGAAGTGCCCTTTCGGGTCCAGCGGCGAGTTGGCCTGCGCCACGACGTGACGGTCCTCCTCGTCCGCGGTCAGGTAGTCGATCTGGTCGGTGACCTTGCCCTTGGTGACCTTGCGGTACGGCGTCTCGACGAACCCGAACGCATTGACCCGGCCGAAGGTGGCCAGCGACCCGATCAGGCCGATGTTCGGGCCCTCGGGGGTCTCGATCGGGCACATCCGGCCGTAGTGGGACGGGTGCACGTCGCGGACCTCGAAGCCGGCGCGCTCACGGGACAGTCCACCCGGACCCAGTGCCGACAGGCGACGCTTGTGGGTCAGACCCGCGAGCGGGTTGGTCTGGTCCATGAACTGGGACAGCTGGCTGGTGCCGAAGAACTCCTTGATGGAGGCGACGACCGGCCGGATGTTGATCAGAGTCTGCGGCGTGATGGCCTCGACGTCCTGGGTGGTCATCCGCTCTCGGACGACCCGCTCCATGCGGGACAGGCCAACCCGGATCTGGTTCTGGATCAGCTCACCGACCGTACGCAGGCGCCGATTGCCGAAGTGGTCGATGTCGTCGATCTCGTGGCCCTCCTGGCCGGCGTGCAGCCGCAGGACGTACTCGATCGTCTTCACGATGTCGTCCTCGGTGAGGACGAGCTTCTTCGGGTCGACCGAGAGGCCGAGCTTCTTGTTGGCCTTGTAGCGGCCCACCTTGGCCAGGTCGTAGCGCTTGACGTTGAAGAACAGGTTCTCCAGCAGCGTCTGAGCGCTCTCCCGAGTCGGCGGCTCGCCCGGTCGCAGTTTGCGGTAGATGTCGAGCAGGGCCTCGTCCTGGGATGCGACGTGATCCTTCTCCAGGGTGCCGAGCATGACCGGGGACCAGTCGAAGGAGCTGCGGATCCGGTCCTCGGTCCAACCGAGGGCCTTGAGAAGGACGGTGACCGGCTGGCGGCGTTTGCGGTCGATCCGGACGCCGACCGTCTCACGCTTGTCGACGTCGAACTCCAGCCACGCTCCGCGGCCGGGAATGATCTTCGAGGAGAAGATGTCCCGGTCGGAGGTCTTGTCCAGGGTCCGGTCGAAGTAGATGCCGGGACTGCGGACCAACTGGGAGACCACGACACGCTCGGTGCCGTTGATCACGAAAGTGCCCTTGGGCGTCATCATCGGGAAGTCGCCCAGAAAGACGGTCTGGCTCTTTATCTCGCCAGTGGTGTTGTTCATGAACTCCGCGGTGACGAACAGCGGAGCAGCGAAGGTCATGTCCTTGTCCTTGCACTCCTCGAGAGGGTTCTTGACCTCTTCGAAGTACGGATTGGAGAAGGACAGCGACATCGAGCCGGAGAAGTCCTCGATCGGGGATATCTCGGAGAGGATCTCGGCGAGGCCGCTGAGCGTCCCCTCCTCGACCCGCTCACGCCACGCCGCGGCCCCGATGAGCCAATCAAAGGAGTCGGTCTGCAGAGCGAGCAGGTCGGGAACCTCGAGCGGTTCGCGGATCTTCGCAAAGGTCACCCGGTTCGGTGCGTCGGGGAAACCTGGCGTCGTGGTCGAATCGTGCGTCAACTGGCGTGACACTGCCAAGGTGCGTCCTTCCAAGGACCGGTGTTCAAAACGGCTACACGCACGCCCCGCGGCAAGCCCACACGATCATGGTCACACCAAGTGACCCGCGGCAGCGGGTGGGCAGTCGGAAGGCAGCGCAAACTAGCAGCCTACCCTTTCGGGCGACCGCTGTCCACGCCAGGTCAACCTGGCGCGCTGGCCTCGAGCAGCGAGGGCTCCTTCGTGCTCCTGGTGACTGGTGTCACTGCCCGGTCAGGGTGCACTCCGCGGCGGTGGAACGTCAAGTCTAGTTTCCAGCGACGACCAATTCATGCAGCCGCTGGCGCCAGCCGTGAGGGCGCACCCCTCAGCAGAACGGCGTGATCTCTACCCCTGCCTCGGTCAGAGCAGCCCGGATCCGCCGGGCGAGTCGCAGGGCACCGGGGGTGTCCCCGTGGACACACAACGAATCCGCATTGACCGCGACCTGGCTACCGTCCAGGGCGGTGACCCACCCCTCACTGACCAGCCGCACGCACCGGGTGACCACTGTCTTGGCGTCGGTGATCACTGCTCCCTCCAGCCTGCGGCTGACCAGATGGCCGTTGGCGTCGTACGCCCGGTCGGCAAAGGCCTCTTTGACCGTGCCGAGTCCGGCTTGCTCGGCGGCGCGTAGCAACTCCGAACCCGGCAGGCCGAGCACCGGGAGGCTCGGGTCGATCTCGCGAACCGCCCGTACGACGGCAGCGGCCTGGGCCTCATCGGTGACGCAGGTGTTGTAGAGGGCGCCATGCGGCTTGACATAGGCCACCCGGCTGCCGGTGACGCGGGCGAAGGCGTCCAACGCACCGATCTGGTAGAGCACCTCGTCGGTCAGTTCGCTCGGCGGCACATCCATCGGCCGGCGGCCGAATCCGGCAAGATCGTGATAGCCAACTTGGGCTCCGATGCGTACTCCGCGTTCGGCGGCCCGGCGGCAAACCCGTCGCATGGTGCTGGGATCCCCGGCGTGGAAACCGCAGGCGACGTTGGCGCTAGTGACGACATCCAGTAGCCCCTCGTCCTCGCCCAGTGTCCAGATCCCGTAACCCTCACCGAGGTCACTGTTCAGGTCGACCCGCATCGCCTGCACCTCAGCAGATCCAGAGCGGTGAGGGCCTGGCAGGCCACGGACTCGTTCAGCCGGGCCGCCGCCCACGAGGACTTCGGCAGCCGAACGACTCGCCCCTCGACGCCCACGCGTATGGCCTCCCGACCGTGTCGCAGTCCACCTCGAGCCGGCATGAACCCTCGCGGTTTCAACGAGTCCCGATCCGAACGGTTACTGCCGGCGGCGATGCTGGCACATGCCATCAGCGGCCGGTCAGTCGCCCGACGATCGGGGCGAGTTCGTCGCCGTCCCCAATCATGATCGAGCTGATCCCATGCTCCTCGCGCAGCCGGAGGAACTTCTCGGTCAGGCCCTCGATCGACCCGAGAAAGATGTGTGGCGAATCGAGCAGCTCCTCCGGGGAGATCGCAATGCCCGTACTGGTGGACATTCGCCGCGCCAGGGACTCGACCTCAGGCCAGGGATTCTCGGTGACGATGATCGGGCTGACCGACGGGTAGATGTTGATCTCCAGGTCGGCGAATCGGTCCCCGGCAGCCTCGCGTACCCAGCCCACCTTCTCGGCGGTCGCCGCCAGCGTGAGACTGCGAGGATCGACCCTCACACCAGGCAGGATCCGTGGGGCCAGACCGACGATCTGGGCTTCTTGGGCAGCCAGGGTGAGCGTCGCCCGCCCACCACCCCCGATGAAGAACGGCGGATGCGGCTGCTGGGTCGGCTTGGGAGCAGCGTCATAGTCGGTGATCGTGTAGTGCGTTCCGGAGAAGCTGAACGGTCCGGTGGCGAAACAGCCCTTCAGGACCGCGATCGCCTCCCGGAGCCTTGCCTGGCGCACCTGCGTGGGGTCGAAGGGCAGTCCGATGGCTGTGTACTCGGGTTGGTTCCAGCCGGCGCCGATCGCGATCTCGAGCCGGCCCTCGGAGAGCACGTCAAGGCTGGCGAGGTCCTGGGCCAGTACAGCCGGATGGCGCAGATCGTTGTTCAGCACGAACGCCGCTATGCGTAACCGCTCGGTGGCTGCGGCGATGGTGGCCATTGCCGGGATGGGCGCGAGTTGACCGAGAAGGTGATCGGGCAGGACCAGGACGTCGATTCCGATCGACTCGGCGCGCCGCGCGGTTTCGGCAAGCTCGCGGCCGGTGGCGATGGCCCGCGCCTGCGCCAGGAAGCGGAACGGAGGCATCGTCCCATTCTGGCTTGACGGTCACTGCACAGGCATCCGGCCTGCACATGCCGAGGCGGGCCTCCGGTTAGGAAGCCCGCCGTCGGTCAGCGCGTGGCGGTTACTACTTGACGGTCACCGTTGCGC
>JALZDV010000399.1 GCA_030862345.1 Actinomycetota bacterium
GCGTTGTTCCGGGTGCTGAAGGACGACTCCGGGCTCACGCAGCGGGCTATCGCCGGGCTGGTCGGCATGTCGCAGTCGGAGGTCTCTGACCCGAATCCGCGAGTAGCGGGGCGACACGACCTGTTGGATGACGATAGGTGCTCGTCTGACCTGCGATGACGGTGTTGCGAAGACACAGTCAGCGGCTACGTCCTCGACCAGCTCGGTGACCCTGGGTGGGCTGGTGGTGGACGAGACCGGGGATGCGGAAGAAGGGGACCGGGACGGTCGGGACCCAGCGCCAGTACACCGGCACCGCGGGCCGGGTGGAGAACGCGCAGATCGCGGTGTATCTGACCTACGCCGAGGAGCGCGGACACGCCATGATTGACCGGGAGCTGTACCTGTTCCGGTCGTGGGCTGAGGACCTGGCCCGCCGCGCCGCGGCCGGAGTGGCTGCGGAGGTCGAGCTCGCGACCAAGCCGGAGCTGGCCCGGGTCATGCTTGCCGGGCGCGGGATGCTGGGGCCCCAGCCCGGTGGGTGAGCGGCGATAAGATCTACGGCGCCGCCCCGGGCCTGCGCGCCGACTTGGAGGATCGGGGGCTCGGCTACGTCCTCGCGATCGGCGGTGATCGACGGGTGCCGACCACGGCCGGGCCGCGCCGGGCCGACGAGCTGGCCGCCACTGTGCCCAAGGGTGGCTGGCAGCGGCTCTCCACGGGGGCCGGCGCGAAGGGATAGCGCTACTACGACTGGGCGTGGATCGCACTGACCGGCGAGCACGGGGCGCACTGGCTGCTGATCCGCCTCGATCCCCGCCGCGGCGAACTGGCGTTCTACCGCTGCTACGCCCGACCTTGGTCCCGCTCGGCGAGCTGGTCCGGGTCGCCGAGCGCCGCTGGAGCATTGAGGAAAGCCTTCATCAGGCCGGCAAGGATCTGGCCGGGCTCGACGAACACCAGGTCCGCCGCCGATGGACCTCTGGGGCTGCCATAAGACAACTCCTGCCTCAGGTGAGGTGCCACGATCATGGAGGGCGGCGGTCTGCCGAGGTATCGTGAATCGAGGATCAAGGCTGTGTATCAGGGCAGGGGATCCTTGCTCTTCATTTAGTCGAACTCGGCCTTGCGGAGGGCATCATCATGCGGAGCGTCGGGCAGATCCTCGTGGTGGTAGCTCTTGTGGTGGGGGTGGCTCTCACCGGCTTCTTAGTCTCCGGCCGGGACCCTGTCACAGGAGGTCCCCACTCTCCTGCGATGCCCGACACCAGCAGCCCAGGTGGCTTCGGAAGCGCTGGCACAGGTGGAGAAGCGGGCAGTGATGGATCCACGAGCGACGACCCTACGGGCGGGGGCGCAGGAGCCGGTTCCACGGGAGATGGTTCCACGGGCGGGGGCCCGGGAGGCGGTTCCACGGGAGATGGTTCCACGGGCGGGGGCCCGGGAGGCGGAGCACAATGGCCAAACGTGTTCAACGCGTGGACAGGTGGCGGAGACGGACACCCTTACTGTGGAATGCCTGGAAACGCGGAGCCCTCGCGCTCGCCATATATCAGTGACGGCTCTGCGGAACTCATTTGGACCCTCGGAGATGATAGGCAGCTCTGCTTGGTTGGGTTCGACACACACTCGGACATTGCACTGACCGTCGGACGACCCGACGGGAGCCGACAGGCGGTGACGGTGGTTGGTGGCGCAGACGCAACCGTCGGGCCGAATGATCTTCTGACATCAGAGCTTGCCAGCGTTGCCCTGACAGACCAGGAGGGTGGCTACCTTGCCACAGATTTCCAGCAGATCGAGCCGAGCATTCCGGTGGGAATCTACACTATTACGGCTGAGCAGGGCGAGCTCAGCGCCGAGGCCGTCATCGAGCTGCAGGTCGGTCCCCTTGGCGACCCTTATTTGAGCCGCCTCAAACCGCAGGATGCACCCGACGTCGTTCGCGCTGGCGACCAGCTCACCGTACTGCTCCTCGGCTTCCCACCACATGCCACCGTACCACTTGCGGTCTATCGCAACACAGGCGTCTTCCGCGAGTCCGGCACGGAGGGAGCAAGCGAAAATGGCGACGGATACGACTTTGAGTACGCGCAGGAACTATCCACAGTCAAGGTCAACGGCCAAGGATGGGTGTACCATACGATTACGGTTCCTGCTTCACTTCCGGCTGCTGGCGGCGCCAGTGGTCCTGGTTACTGTGTCATTACTGTTCCCCACCTGATGGTTCCCTCCTGTCAACCTTTTCTCGCCTTTACATTCACCCTAGCAGATTGAGGATGGATTGCACGATCAAGAGCAGTTGAGCCCAATCACAGACGGCGCCTGGGCTCCCGGCCTCACGAGCGCTTGCGCCTGCTTGAACTTCTCGCACGCCCGGTCGTACTCGCCCGCCCGAGCGAGGAACGTCGCCTGCGCGATCCTGAAGGCCAGCTTTCGGTCGGGAAAGAGTGTCAGCTTGGCGGCCTGATCAAGATGATCAAGAGCTGGTCGCAGCTCACTTAAGCTGGTCGCTCGCCGCGCGTCGTAGTCGCCCATCAACGCCTCAGCCTCAGCCGCTAGCTCCCTCAGGTCGTCATCCTCTGATTCACCGACCGAGTGTCTGTACTCGTCGATCACTGTCTGCAGCAGGTGACGTCCCCGTCCGTCGTCGGCACGACGACCGCTTGCGTCAAGACATACCCGTGCCCGTGCTTCACCAAATATCGCCTTGACACGAATGTTTGCCCCGGGCGGGTCGGTCTCGTCCTGCAGCTGCGCATAGGTTGTAATCACCTCGCCCTGCCCCTCTACGTCGACGTCAGCACTGCACCCGTCACCTTCATCCAGGGCGGCCGAGTAGGCGACCTGCGCTAGCCCAAGGCTGGCGCGGCCAGTGTACGCAGGAAATGACAAGGCGCGTTCATAAGCGAGCTTGGCTTCGTCAAAACGGCCCAGTTTTCCGGCGAGGTTTCCTTCAAAAACGTACAAAAGGCCTTCCTGTCCGAATCCATCTGCCCGCACCTCTTGTATTGCACTCAAAGCGCCGTCGAAATCGCTGGAGTCGTAAAGCCGAATAAGCACCGTCAGCGCGGCTAGATCCGAAGCCGTATCGGCGACAAGTCGCCGCAAGCGGATTACGGAGTCGGGTCGTGACACATCCTCGCGGGTGGACAGCAGCGTGTGGCTCCCGGAGAGCTCTTCGGCGCGAGGCAATGCTCGCGGGGAAAGCCACAGCCGTGGGGCCACCACGACGGCTGCCCCATCCGTTGTTATGCTGCCATACAGCAGGGCATCAGCGTTACTCTGAGCCGCGATCGACTTGACAGCCAACTGTTGATCCTCTGTGCGAGCCCCGTCTACCGACACAGGCAGACCCTCGACCTGGATGCGGAGGAGCCTTATATCATCGCTCGCGTCTTGTGACGACTGCTGAAGTGCCTCCCTGGCCCCGGCAACCACACCCGGTACAAAGGCGTCGACTTCGCCCGCAACGTAGTCAGGAAGGTCGCCATGCAGTGACTCGCTGAATTGGGCGACAGCGAGGTTGTAGTCTCCACTGAGAGTTGGTATCTCTACCCGCTCGTCCCGAAAGAGTGGAAAAATGAGCTGGACCAGCACGACGGATCCAGCAATCGCTGGGATAAGGCTAATGAACATCGCTGGTAGATAAGCGCGGATGACGCGACGACGCCGAGCGGAGCGGAGGCGATGGAGAACAGCAGCAAGCCAGTTCGCGTTCGGCCGCTGCCCATCTCGCAGGTCCAAATACTGTTGCGCTGTAAGCTGTCCCAGCGGTTTGCCCTCAAGAAGAACGGGGAAAATGGCTTTGCTCTTTTCTTGCGCCACCAAGACCTCACGCGTCACCCAATCTGACTTAGCTGCCCGCGGCGTCATCAGGACGATCACAGCGTGGGCTCGGTGTACCCGGGACCGAACCTCCTGCCACCAGTTGTCGTCCCATTCAAGGTGCTCGTCAAACCAGTATTGAATACCTGCGGCGTCCAAGGGCTCTAGCAGTAGAGGTTGGAGAAATTCGCGGTCTTCCCGTGCGTACGAGATAAATACGAAGTCTCTGGCACGGCCGCGTGCTTGGGCCTCACCACTCGTCGCCTTCAAGACAAGACACTCCTTATCTACACGCCGACGTCTCCGAGCGAAGGCTACCCTACTTGAGAGATCATCTACTGATCCACGGTCCTGGCCGTCGGGTGCGGTTCCCCATAGCATGGACACCTCCGGCAAGGGTTCAGCGATCTTGGTCTGGTCCGGTGTCAAGGGGTCTCGAAGATGACGGGTCCAACGATCGATGCGTGGAGGGGACCGGACGGACCAGGACGCGTAGCGGGCTTGACGCTGGGCAGCAGCTCCGCGCGATATGCCCCTCCCTGTCCCTGACGTGATCACTGCATGTTCAAACGGTAGGCATCCCGCCGGTGTTCGACATTCAGCACGGTGACGGTTCTAGCGGTATCGTCGATCTCGTAGACGATCCGGTACTCGCCGATGCGGATACGCCAGTCGCTGCGGCTGCCGACCATTTTCTTTACTCTGGAAGGTCGCGCGTCGTGGGTGAGGGCGATGATGGCGTTCAGCGCCGCTGAGAACACCCGGCGAGGCAACTGCTGGAGTTGTTTGTAGACGTCGGGGTGGAAGGCGACGTTCACACGGCCTGCTCTGCGAATTCCTCGATCGACACATCGAGCGCGGCTAGCATCTCATCGAGGGACATCGTGGCGAACCCGACGGCGCGCATGTCTCGCAGTCGCAGTGCGTCAGCGACGTCGGCGTGCTCGTGCAGGCGCTCGTAGTCGTCCAGGCTGACGATGACGGCGACCTCCCGGCCGTTGTCGGTGATGATCGCCTCGTGGCCGCTGTAGGCAACCTCGCGCACCACTGAGCCGAGGTTGTTGCGGAGATCGCGGAGGCTTAGGGTACTCATGTTATACGATGGTACACCATGTGAGCTTGCACGTCGCTCGACGACTCCGAGTCGTCCCCGCGAGCAGTTGATCAATAGTACCAGGGGTAAGGGGACCAGTCGGGGGCGCGCTTCTGCAGGAACGCGTCGCGACCCTCGACGGCCTCGTCGGTCATGTAGGCCAACCGGGTGCTCTCCCCGGCGAAGAGCTGCTGGCCGACGAGTCCGTCGTCGAGCGCGTTGAAGGCGTACTTCAGCATCCGCTGCGCCGTCGGCGACTTGCTGTTGACGATCCCCGCCCACTCCAGCGCAATGGTCTCGAGCGAGGTGTGCGGTACCACCGCGTTGACCATGCCCATCCGGTGCGCGTCGTCGGCGGAGTACTCCCGGCCGAGGAAGAAGATCTCGCGCGCGAGCTTCTGCCCGACCTGGCGAGCGAGGTACGCCGAGCCGAAACCGCCGTCGAAGCTGCCCACGTCGGCGTCGGTCTGCTTGAACCGGGCGTGCTCGGGGAGGCGAGGGTCAGTTCGGACACCACGTGCAGCGAGTGCCCGCCCCCGGCGGCCCAACCGGGCACCACCGCGATCACGATCTTGGGCATGAACCGGATCAGGCGCTGCACCTCGAGGATGTGCAGCCGCCCGGCGCGCGCCGGGTC
>JALZDV010000410.1 GCA_030862345.1 Actinomycetota bacterium
GTGCTGGCCGGTCGCGGCGCCGCAGTGATTGCGACCTACCTCCGCCTCGAGGACGTCGGCGACCAGGCAGGGACGCCGGCTGCCTACGGCCAGCACCGGGCTCGTACGGCGGAGGATCTCGTAGCGGAAATCCGAACCTCCGGCGGGACGGCGGTCGCGATCGAGGCCGATCTCTCCGATCCCGCAACGCCCGGGCGGATCTTCGAGGCCGCCGAGGATGAGTTCGGGCCGGTCGAGATCCTGGTCAACAACGCGAGCTCATGGCGGCAGGACAGCTTTGCCGCTGGCGCACCGGATTCGGTCGGACGCCGGGCCGAGCAGGTCACCGCCGGGTCGATCGCGCACAACCTGTCGATCGATGTCATCGCTGCTGGCCTGTTGATCTCCGAGTTCGCCACTCGACACGTTGCGCGCGGCGGGAGGTGGGGCCGGATCGTGGGCCTGACTTCCGGTGGACCGCAGGGCTTTCCGGCCGAGGTCTCCTATGGTGCGGCGAAGGCCGCGCAGGAGAACTACACGATGAGCGCAGCCATCGAACTGGCGCCGTACGGCGTGACCGCCAACGTCGTCCACCCGCCGGTGACCGACACGGGCTGGGTCACCGACGAGGTGCGCGCATTCGTACAAGCCAGTACTGAGCACTGGCATGTAGCCGAGCCGGCCGACGTGGCCGAGGTCATCGGCTACCTCTGCTCGGAGGGCGCCCGCCTGATCACCGGCAACGTGCTCCGCCTGCGCTGACCACGGCGCCGCTGCTGGCCAGACCGCACTGGATCCGGAGAAAGTCCTCAGCGGAGGCGGGCCAGAACGAAACGGTCCCGGCCGGTCAGGTCTCGGTGTGTGGTGGCTGCGCAGAAGGCGCCCGTACGGTTGACGAGGTCGCGTACGGCAGCGCCCTGTAGGTCGGCGTGCTCCATCACGAACAATCCGCCGGGCCGGAGCAGGCGCACCGCGGCAGCCACGACCTGCCGCGGGAGGTCCAGCCCGTCCGCGCCGCCCCCGAACAACGCCCGGTGCGGGTCATGGTCGGCCACCTCGGGATCCAGCGGTACGGCGTCGTCGGGGATGTAGGGCGGGTTGCTGATCAGCACGTCGACCGCACCCTCGTCATCGGCGAGCAGCCCCCGATCGGCGACATCACAGACCTCGAACCGCACCGCACCCGAGTCGACACCTCTGCCCACCGCCGCGGCGTTGCGCCGGGCCAGTTCCACGGCCGCGGGGTCGATGTCGATGCCGACGACCCGTGACTGGGGCACCTCGACGATCACCGACAGCGCGATGGCGCCCGAACCGCTGCACAGGTCAACGACCAGAGGCTCCCGGCCGGCGGTGACCAACCGGCGTGCCTCGTCGATGGCGGCCTCGGCCACGACCTCGGTCTCCGGCCGAGGGAGGAACACGCCGGGCTGCACCCGCACGATCAGGCGCCGGAATGCCGCGAAGCCCAGGATGTGCTGCAACGGCTCCCGCGATTCGCGGCGCCGTACGAGTCCGTCGAACCTGGCTTCGAAACCATCCGGCACCGCGGGCGGAACGGCAAGGATCAACTGCGCTACGCCGAGCGCGTGTTCGGCCAGGGCGATCGCATCAACGCGTGGGCTGGGGACACCGGCGGCGGCAAGGCGCTCGGTCGCGGAAGCGATGGCCGTCTGCAGCCGGGCATCGTCGCCGACGGTCAGCCCAACGCCTCGCGGAGCAACGCGATCTCGGCCCCGCGCTCATCTGCAGCACCTGGGGTTTCCAGGATCACCGGAACGTCCGCAGCGCGTACCACTTCGATCAGCGCATCGGTCTGGATCTCACCCGAGGTCAGCCCCGCATGGCGGTCGCGGCCGGAGTCCGCAGCATCGCGGGAGTTGTTGCAGTGCACCAGGTCGATCCGTCCGGTGATCGCACGTACGGAATCCACTGCGCTGCCCAGATCGATTCCGCCGGCCCAGGCGTGACAGGTGTCCAGGACGAAGCCGGCTCCGAAATCACCCACTGCGGCCCACAGCTTCTCGATCGCCTCGAGCCGGCGGGCCATTGCCTTCTCACCTCCGGCCGTGTTCTCGATCAGGATCGGCAGCGGGAAACCACCGTCTTCAGCCTGCCGCTGAAAGACCTTGTGCCAGTTGTCGAAGCCGATCGCCTCGTCGTCATCGGCCAGGACGTGACCGCCGTGCACGATCAGGGCCTTGGCCCCGATCGCCGCCGCGGCCTTGGCATGCGACCCGAGCAGCTTGCGGCTCGGGATGCGGACCCGGTTGTTCGTCGTCGCGACATTGAGGACGTACGGCGCATGGACATAGATGTCCAGGCCACTGGTCGCGAACTCCTCGGCGCGCGGATGCGGGCGGGGTGCCTTCCAGCCCTGCGGATCGGCCAGGAAGATCTGCACCGCGCCGGCACCCGAGGCCAGCGCCTCCGCGATCGGGTCGGCGTCGTCGGCACGGGCTCCGACGTGTACACCGAGAACGGTTGCAGCCACGGCTGACGAGCCTAATCACCGGTTCGGACAGCCTTCGGTCGCCCAGGGGGCAGCTCGAGCGTCGGGCGGAACTCGTACGTGCCTGATGTCGTAGGTCTGCCGATTACCCGCCGGGCGGGTCGCCAGCCTTCCCACGACATCAGGGGCCGACCCCGAGGTTGTCCGGGTGGCGGCGTATCCTGGACCACGGTCCGCCGCGCTGTTCTCGGAATGCGAAGCGCCGGCGGCCGACGTCTGAAGACCCTCCTGCTGCGGAATGTCCGTGGCCGTCTTAGTCCAGAGGAGGTGGGTACTGACGTGCGGCACTACGAAATCATGGTCATTCTCGACCCGGAACTCGAAGAGCGGACCATCAACCCGTCGTTGGAGCAGTTCCTGACGGTCGTGACCAAGGACGGCGGCACCGTCGACAAGATCGACATCTGGGGCCGACGACGCCTGGCCTTCGAGATCAACAAGCAGATCGAAGGCATCTACGCCATCGTCAACCTGCAGGCGAACCCGTCTGCGGTCCAGGAGCTGGACCGTCAGCTCAACCTCAACGAGTCGGTGCTGCGGACCAAGGTCCTGCGCCCGAGCATCCGGTAGGGGAGGCGACACTCATGGCAGGCGACACCATCATCACCGTGGTCGGGAACCTCACCGCCGACCCGGAACTGCGGTTCACCCCGAGCGGAGCCGCGGTGGCCAACTTCACCGTCGCGTCCACGCCGCGGACCTTCGACCGCCAGACCCAGGAGTGGAAGGACGGCGACGCGCTGTTCCTGCGCTGCAACGTCTGGCGCCAGGCCGCGGAGAACGTGGCCGAGTCCCTCACCCGCGGCGCTCGGGTCGTGGTCTCCGGTCGGCTCAAGCAGCGCTCGTTCGAGACCAAAGAGGGCGAGAAGCGCACAGTCGTCGAGCTCGAGGTCGACGAGGTCGGTCCGTCGCTGCGATACGCGACCGCGAAGGTGACCAAGGCCTCACGCGGCGGCGGCGGCAGCGGCGGCGGATTCGGCGGCTCCGGATCCAGTGGTGGATCCGATGACCCGTGGTCCACACCGGCCGCGCCCAGCAGCGACGAACCCCCCTTCTAGACCTTCCCCCGACTTCAGGAGAACCAGACATGGCAAAGCCACCACCGCGCAAGCCGCGCAAGAAGATCTGTGCGTTCTGCAAGGACAAGGTGACCTACGTCGACTACAAGGACACCAATCTGCTGCGCAAGTACATCTCCGACCGGGGCAAGATCCGCGCCCGTCGGGTGAGCGGCAACTGTTCCCAGCACCAGCGCGATGTTGCGGTCGCGGTCAAGAACAGCCGCGAGATGGCGCTGCTGCCCTACACCTCGACTGCCCGTTAGGCGGGATCAGAGATGACCATGCGGTTGATCCTGACCCAGGAAGTCGGCGGTCTCGGGAGTCCCGGCGACGTCATCGAGGTCAGGGACGGGTACGGGCGCAACTACCTGCTGCCACAGGGCTTCGCGATGAAGGCGACCAGGGGAGCCGAAAAACAGATCGAAACCCTGCAGCGGACCCGCGCCGCCCGGGAGGTACGCAGCCTCGAGGAGGCCAAGTCCGTGGCCGGCCAGCTCGGGGCCCTGTCCGTAACGCTCAAGGCCCGCGCGGGAGACAGCGGTCGACTGTTCGGCTCGGTGACCACGACCGACATCGTCGATGCCGTACAAGCCGCCGGTGGCCCGGAACTCGACCGACGCCGCATCGAGATGCGGGGCTCGATCAAGACCACCGGCAAGCACACCGTTACGGTTCGGATCCATCCCGAGGTAGCCGCCGAGGTCTCGTTGGACGTCATTCCCAGCTGACCTCACCGTCTACCCGAGGAACTTCCTGTTGTCCACAGGCAGTGGATTCCCGTTAAGGCGCAGCGACCTGCACCGACGGCCAACATAGGAGCTGGCTTTCCACTGAGATCCCCACTGGTGCCCACAAGCCGAATCGGCGTGGCGCACAAGTTGTTCGACGGTGCCGTTAACGTCGAGAGTTGGCCGCCGATTTCGGCTCCGCGTAGCTTCCTCCCTGCGTAGACCAACCGAGTCCGCGCACAAAGAAGACATTGTCAGACCCTCTGTCGAACATACGTTCGGTATGTGAAGGTTCGGGCAGTTGTCTGGAGGGGATCTGCAGCGGTGGCGGTCGCGGATGACCTGGAACGGTCGAGCTCACCTGAGTTCGACCGCCAGCCGCCACAGGACTTCGCGGCCGAGCAGTCGGTACTCGGTGGCATGCTGCTGTCCAAGGATGCGATCGCCGACGTCATCGAGACGCTGAAGGGATCTGACTTCTACCGCCCGGCGCATCAGCTGGTCTACGAAACCATCATCGACCTGTACGCGCGCGGGGAGCCGGCAGACCCGGTCACCGTCTCCTCGGCGCTGGGCAAGTCCGGCAACCTGCTCCGGGTCGGCGGCGCCCCGTACCTGCACACGCTTATCTCCTCGGTGCCGACGGCAGCCAATGCCGGCTACTACGCGACCATCGTGGCCGAGCGGGCGATCCTGCGTCGCCTGGTCGAGGCCGGCACCCGGATCGTGCAACTCGGGTACGGCGCCGCATCCGGTCGCGGCGGTGAGGTCGACGAGATCGTCGATCGGGCCCAGGCCGAGGTGTACGACGTCACCGAGCGGCGCATGTCCGAGGACTACGTCATCCTGGAGAAGCTGCTGCAGGGCACGATGGACGAGATCGACGCGATCTCCTCCCGTGGCGGGGTGTCGCTGGGCATCAAGACCGGGTTCGAGGAACTCGACGAGAAGACCCATGGGCTGCACCCCGGCCAACTTGTGTTGGTGGCAGCCAGACCGGCCCTGGGCAAGTCGACGCTCGCGTTGGACATCGCCCGCAACTGCTCCATCAAGCACGGGCTCACGTCGGTCATCTTCTCGCTGGAGATGAGCAAGTCCGAGATCACCATGCGGCTGCTGTCAGCCGAGGCGAAGGTGCCGTTGCACCACATGCGCTCGGGCAACCTCAACGACGGCGACTGGAACAAGCTGGGCCGGCGAATGGGCGAGGTCGCTGACGCACCGCTCTACATCGACGACTCGCCCAATCTCACAATGATGGAGATTCGGGCCAAGTCCCGGCGGCTCAAACAGCGCCACGACCTGCGACTGGTCATCGTGGACTACCTGCAGCTGATGACCAGCGGTCGCAAGGTCGAGTCCCGCCAGCAGGAGGTCTCGGAGTTCTCCCGGCAACTCAAGCTGCTGGCCAAGGAGCTAGACGTCCCGGTGATCGCCGTCTGCCAGCTCAACCGCGGTCCCGAGCAGCGCCAGGACAAGAAGCCGATGCTGGCCGACCTGCGCGAGTCCGGTTGCCTCCCGGCGGCCACCCGGATCCTGCGGGCGGACACGGGTGCGGAGGTCACAATCGGATCGTTGTTCACCTCGGGGGAGCGCGGCGTTCCAGTCTGGTCGCTCGACGACCGGCTGCGGCTGGTGCCCAAG
>JALZDV010000419.1 GCA_030862345.1 Actinomycetota bacterium
GCCGAGATCTGGGTCTGGCCCTGGAACTCGGCAACCGTACCGGTCACCGTTACGGCCTGACCGAGTCGAGGTTGTTGAAGACGAAGACGCCCTCGGAGGTCACCGGATCGGCGTCGGTCTGGTCATCCTGCTCCTGCAGGTAGAAGCCACGCAGAGCAGGTGCGGGTCCCTCGTAGTCGCCGACCACAACACCCTCGACAGTGACGACGCGCCCGGCGCACGGGGAGACGTCCGTGGTGCCCTGCACGTCTGAGATGGGGCTGATCGCCGGAGATACTGCGCACGGCGGAGGAGGCGGCGGCGGCGGGTTGTCCGGAGGCGGGGCCGTTCCGAAGGTCTGACCTGGGTTGGCCGCACCGAAGCTGGATGACGCCGGGCCCTGCCAGGTGAAATCCCCGTACGTCGAGCCGATCCCGGTCAACGTCACGGACCGCCCGACGGGCTCCGTACCGACCTCGGACACGCCGATGTCGGTGGATACAAGTCCGAGTGCGGGGCCGCCCTGAGCCGTGAAAGCACCCTCGTAGCTCAGGAACTGCTCCACCCCATCCGGCCCAACCAGAGCGACGCCATCCGGTGCGCCGTTCTGGATGCCGTTGGACGGATAACTGAATGACACGGTCCCGAAGGTCTCGGAAGCACCCGGCACCACGCCGGCGAGTGGGTCGGTGTCATAGGGGAGGCGGTCGCTCCCGTTGTAGAGCAGAAGTGTCCAGGCGGACAGATCCGTTCCGGCTGGAGCAGCGATCTCGATCGCCTCACCGGCGTCGGTGCCGGTGTTGTCGTAATGGATCTCGTTGATGAAGACAACACTGTCCGGCGCTGCGAAGGCCGATGCGGGTCCGGTCACGGCCACCGAGGTGGCAACGATGCCCGCGGTGAGCAGGGCGAGGGTGGCGGGTGCTGCGCATGGATTCTCATCGGGCCGGACACTTTCCGAACGGAATGACACCCAGCCAGCGTGAGTTGAACGATTCCCGACGATTCGGAGTCAGCTCAGCATTTCCGTTTAACGCTCAATATCTCCGGGCTGGGATGTCTGTATAGTCGCCGCGTCCGGTGACAGGCAACACCGTTCGTTCTTGCGACATCGGCGTCCTCGCCTTCGCTTCCGACTGGCGGCCGTACGGGGGAAACACTCACGACCGGCGGGTGGGCGATCTGGACACCGGGAACATCTTCCGGCAGGTGACCCTGACCGACATCTCGAGGACTCCCTCAGCATCCGCTACGCGGCGCCGTCGCCAGTCGGCCTACTTCCCTGACTGCCCAACGACCGAATCGACCACCGCCCGGGCCGGCGTCTGCCATGCTCCGGTCTGACGGCTGGTAGTAACCGAAGGGGATGTAGTGACCGAATCGATGAAGCAGGGCGCCAAGAAGGTCAGTAGCGCAGGTCAGTCAGCCGCGAACAGTTCGGCGCTGACCGGGCTGGCCAGAGTGGGTCTGGTCGCCTACGGCGTCGTGCATGTGCTGGTGGCCTGGATCGCGGTGCAGCTGGCCTGGAGCAGCACAGCGCAGAGCGCGGACAAGTCCGGCGCCCTGGGAACGCTGGCCGATGACCCGCTCGGCCGGGTCCTGCTCTGGGTCATCGCGATCGGTCTGTTCGCCCTGGTGATCTGGCAACTCAGCGAGGCGATGTGGGGATTCCGGGGCGAGGATGGCAAGAAGCGCCTGCGCCATCGCATCACCGCAGCCGTCAAAGCCATCATCTTCGGCGCCTTGGCAATCAGCGCGATCCGCGCAGCGACGGGCAGCAACTCATCCGATGCCGCGGCCCAGCAACAGCAGACCTCCGGTGTGCTGTCCCTTCCCTACGGTCAGTTCCTCGTGGTCGCAGTGGGCTTGATCGTCATGGCCGTGGGGATTGCGCACATCATCCAGGGGATCAGGAAGAAGTTCATGAAGCACATCGACAAGGGCATGTCCTCCAAGATGCGCTCGGCTGTGGAGAAGGTGGGCGTGGCCGGCTACATCGCTCGTGGCATCGCACTGATCCTGGTCGGTGCCATCCTCGGGTACGCCGCGATCACCTTCGACCCGGCCAAGGCGACTGGACTCGACGGTGCGCTGCGGCTGATCGTCACTGCCCCGTTCGGCCGGATCCTGCTGACTCTGGTCGCGGCCGGCTTCCTGGCCTACGGACTGTTCGCGTTCGCCCGGGCGCGGTACGAAGACCTCTGAGCAGGGCGGTGCATATCGGGGCGAGGAGGTCGGTGCAGCCGCGAGCTAGCTGCTAATCGACTTTCGGCCGCCGCCGAGCTTGGTCTTCCCCCAGCCATAGGCAGCTGTCCCGAGAAAGAGGATCGCGCCCACGATCACCAGCCAGAACAGGCCCTTGATGAGCGCGCCGAGCACGATGACGACAAGCCAGATACCGAGCAACAGCAGGAGCAGTCCCCACATCTGAATCTCCTCCTCGAGGCATCTACCGGACCGGCTGCTCCCAAAGATAGGCGATGACCGGCACGGGTGCGGGCCCAAACTATTCGTCGGCTATTCGTCGGCTATTCGTCGTCGGCCGTCTCAGCCTCGGCCGTCTCAGCCTCGGTTCCCCGAACGGTGAAGTCGGCATCGAGGTGTACGTCGACCGCACTTCCGTCGTCGAGGGTGACCTCCACCTCGTAGTAGCCCTCCTCGTCGCCGACCTCGGTCCCGCTGACCTGCCCCTCGCCGACATGATCGAGTGCTGCCGCTGAGGCCTGTTCGAGCGCGCTACCCGTGATCGGGGTGTCTGCGTCGTCCTGCCCGCCGCCGGCCAGCAC
>JALZDV010000438.1 GCA_030862345.1 Actinomycetota bacterium
GCGGCGATGTCTGCGTCCGTGATGCGGTACGAGTGGTCGCGCACCATCTCGGCGTAGATGCCCCAAGGCTCCGGCAACGGACCCCCGCTCCCGGCGGTACGGCGGATGCTCGGATCGGTCTCGCCCGGAGACTCGAAGACCGCCCGGCGAAGCTCGGCCACCAGATGCGCGTGGCGCGTCACGGGTTCGTTCATGTTCCACTCCCGCCCAGCGGTCAGTGAGCAAGGAAGCCGTTGCCCGGATGGGGTTCCGCACGATTACGTTGCAGCGTACCTACGATGCCGCCGGACGGGGTCAACCAGCAATGCCGTGCCGCAAGCGAGGCCAGCACCCGCTATGCCACCCATCCGCCACCGCCACCTCACCCCCTACCTGGGAACCTGACCCGTTTGGGCGCGGACGCGAGATGATGGCACGGCACTCGCTGGACCGCGCGCAGGCCACCTTTACACGAATTTCCGGCATGAGCGGGGAACACGGTCTGCAAATGGGAGACGACATGGACATCGCTTCGCTGGCACATCTGTTGTACGAGACCGCCGAGCGTCACCATTCCTACGAGGCAACCGCCCCACCGCACGAGTGGTGCGACTGGTACGCGGCGTACATGGACGCTCGGCAGAGCGGGCGCACTCCCGACGAGGCCTCCGACGCAGCCGAAAGGTACGTGGCTGAGGTCAAGCGGCAGCCGCGCTAGTGGAGGCAGCACCCACTGCCCAGGTGATCAATGTGCCGGATCATCGGGGACAGACATTTGAACGCGCCCTGAGTCAGCCGGTCCTCACGACTACCGTTTGTCGGCATGCGACGTAGGCCCACTCGGTACCGTGGCCGCCCCGACACCGAGCTCGTCATCGTGCTGGATTGTGCCGACCTGGACCGGGCCGGTTCCTTCTGGTGCGCGGCACTTGGCTACACCGAGCCTGCGGCTGAGGGGCCGAATGGCCCCTACCGAGCGCTGCTACCGGCCGACGGCGACGGTATCGAAATCCTGCTGCAGCGCGTTCCGGAGCCGCATCGGGTCAAGAACCGGGTGCATCTCGACCTGCGGACCTCCGATCTGGACGAGGAGGTGACTCGGCTGCTCGCAGCGGGCGCGACGCAGCAGATGACCGAACCGGTCCGGGAGGACGGCTGGGTGTGGCACGTCCTGTCCGACCCGGACGGGAACGAGTTCTGCGTCCTGCAACCGCCGACTTCTCGGCGGTCGACCGTGGACCCTTGATGCCGTTCGGGAGGAAGCGGCGCGGTGTCAGAGTTCGTTCACGGCCGTGACCCTGATGACTGCGACCCCAGCTTCGTTGGAAGCCGCTAGGTCGACCTCGGCGCTGATCCCCCAGTCATGGTCACCGGCCGGATCGTCGAAGATCTGCCGGACGAGCCAGCGGTCGGGCAGCTGGTCGATCATCAGCAGGCCCGGGCCACGTGCGTCTGCTCCGGTCCCGATCTCGTCGTGGACGTCGAAGTACGCGTCGAGGGCCTCAGCCCAGGCAGCGGCATCCCAGCCGGATTCGGCGTCGAGTTCGCCGAGATCGTCGTACCGACGTAATGCGCAGAGCTCGACTCGCCTGAACAGTGCATTGCGTACGAGCACCCGGAAGGCACGCAGATTCGAGGTGACCGCCGGCGGCCGCTCGTCGAGGGCCGGAGCCTCTGCTTGCGGCCTGGTCGGGTTGAGCAGCTCCGCCCATTCGTCCAGCAGACTCGAGTCCACTTGACGGACAAGCTCGCCCAGCCACTCGATCAGGTCCGCAAGCTCATCGGTCCGAGCTTCTTCGGGAACGGTCTGGCGCAGCGCCTTGTAGGCGTCGGCCAGGTACCGCAGCACTGTTCCTTCGGCTCGGGCGAGCCCATACAAACTGACGTACTCGACGAAAGTCATGGCGCGCTCATACAGGTCCCGGGCCACGGTCTTGGGTCGCAGTTCATGGTCGGCGACCCAGGGATGGCCGCGCCGATATGTCTCGTAGGCCGCGCTGAGCACTTCGACCAGGGGCTGGGGGTAGGTGACCTCCTCGAGCAGTTCCAACCGCTGCTCATACTCGATGCCGTCGGCCTTCATCGCGGCCACCGCCTCACCGCGCGCCCTGGACCGCTGCGCGGACAGCACCGGTCGGGGGTTCTCCAGGGTGGACTCGATCACCGATACGACATCGAGGGCATAGCTCGGGGACTCCCGGTCGAGCAGCCCTGTGGCGGCCAGAGCGAAGGTCGACAGCGGCTGATTGAGCGCGAAGTCACGTTGCAGGTCGACGGTCAACCGCGCGGTACGTCCCTGTGGGTCCGGGGCGGGAAGCTGTTCCACGACACCAGCGGTCAACAGCGCTCGGTAGGCCGGGATAGCGGTACGGATATGGCCCAACTGTCGGGAGCGCGGCTCGTCGTTCTCGGTGAGCAGGTGGCGCATCGCGAGGTAGCAGTCCCCTGGTCGGGCGATCACGTTGAGCAGCATCGAGTGGCTGACCGCGAAACTGGAGTTCAGGCTCTCCGGCTCGGCTGAAACCAACCGGTCGAACGTCGGCCTCCCGTACCCCACGCTCCCCTCAGGCGGTTTCTTGCGTACGACCTTGCGGCGTTTCTTGGGATCGTCGCCGGCCTTGGCCAGGGCCCGTTCGTTGTCGACCACGTGGTCGGGGGCTTGGACTACGACATTGCCGACCGGGTCGTAGCCGGCCCGACCCGCCCGACCGGCGATCTGGTGGAACTCGCGCACCTGGAGCAGTCGGGTGCGGGTGCCGTCGTACTTGCTCAGTGCGGAGAAGACGACGGTCCGGATCGGCACGTTGATGCCGACCCCGAGGGTGTCTGTGCCGCAGATGACCTTGAGCAGTCCGGCTTGGGCCAGGACCTCGACCAGGCGCCGGTACTTGGGCAGCATGCCGGCGTGGTGAACCCCGATCCCATGCCGTACGAGCCGGGACAAGGTCTTGCCGAAGCCCGCCGTGAACCGGAAGGCGCCGATCAGGTCGGCGATCTCATCCTTCTCCGCGCGGGTGCAGACGTTGATGCTCATCAGTGCTTGGGCACGTTCGATCGCTGCCGCCTGACTGAAATGCACGATGTAGATCGGTGCCTGCTGGGTGTCCAGCAGTTCCCCGGTGGTTTCATGGATCGGCGTCGTCACGTAGTGGTGGTAGAGCGGGACGGGCCGCTCGACGGAGGCGACCACGGCGGTGTCCCTGCCGGTACGCCGGATCAGGTCGTCGCGGAACCGGGTTACGTCCCCCAAGGTCGCCGACATCAGCAGGAACTGGGCCCTGGGCAACTCCAACAGCGGAACCTGCCACGCCCAACCGCGTTCGGGATCGGCATAGAAGTGGAATTCGTCCATGACGACCTGGCCGACGTCGGCGGAGACTCCCTCGCGCAGGGCGAGATTGGCCAGGATTTCGGCCGTGCAGCAGATGATCGGGGCCTCGGGATTGACGCTGGCATCGCCGGTGGACATGCCGACCTGGTCCGCGCCGAAGACTTGGACCAATGCGAAGAACTTCTCTGACACCAGCGCCTTGATCGGGGCGGTGTAGTAGGTGCGCTTTCCCTGCGCCAATGCCGACAGATGGGCCCCGGTGGCCACCAGGCTTTTTCCCGAGCCGGTGGGTGTGGACAGGATCACGTTCGACCCGGAGACGATTTCGATCAGCGCCTCGGTCTGCGCCGGGTAGAGCGCCAAGCCCTGATCATCACACCAAGCAGAGAAGACCTCGAAAACCGTATCCGGATCGGCCCGCTCGACCGGGCTCGTATGCGCGAGCCGCTCGAGCAGGCTCACCGCTCCCGCCCTCTCGGCTCAGCGCAATGCTCTCGCGCCACCGAACGCGAACGGGCGGTGCGGGCTGACCTTGACCACGGCCGCGTGCTCGCCGTTCCATTCCGCCGCGCGGATCGCCTTGAGCGCGGCCCTGCGCGTTTCGGTGTCGAGGCGGTCGATGAACAGCACGCCGTCGAGGTGGTCGGTCTCATGCTGCACGCACCTGGCCAACATGTCGCTGCCGGCGAGCGTGACCGGCTCACCATGCATGTTCATCCCCTTCGCCACGACATGCTGGGAACGTTTGCAGTCGAAGAACAGGCCGGGAATGGACAGGCAGCCTTCCTCGCCCTCTTGCTCCTCGTCGCCAACCAGATCGACGACCGGATTGACCAGATGCCCGACCTCGTCGTCGACGTAGTAGGTGAAGACCCGCAGGCTGACCCCCAACTGCGGGGCGGCCAGGCCCGCGCCGCCCGCATCCAGCATCGTCTCGGTGAGGTCCTTGACCAGGCGGCGCAGTTGCCTGTCATAGCTGCTGACCGGATCGGCGGGCGTACGCAGCACCGGGTCACCGAAGAGCCGGATGGGGGTCACACTCACTCTGTGAGTGTAAAGACCGGGCCGCAGCTCGCGGAGGTCAACCACCCGATGGCACCTCGGGAACGCAGTACGGACACGTGGGCCGGTCATCCGATGTCAGGTCAGCCGATGTCGACCGGGTCGAGTTGGACGCGGACATGCTCGTTGGCCTTGGCCGCCGAGCGAAGCGACTGCCCCGCATGCAGCGCTTTGGCCAGCGCGGGGCCGTCCTCGCGACGGACTCGGACTAGGTAGCGCACCACCGCCGGCAGCGAAGGCTCGGCAGGGCCAGGCTCTGATCCCAGATCGATCCCAAGTGCCGGGTGGTCGGCAACCGGCACCGGTCCGAGGACCTCCGCGGACGACGGCAGGGTGAGGGACTCGAGCAACTGCTCGGCCGCCCCGGCGGTCGCGGTCAGAGTGGCCAGGCGTACCGCGGGCGGGAAGCCAAGCTCCCGACGATCGGCGAGCTCCCGGACAGCCAGGCCCCCCGGATCCCAGCGGATCAGCGCCTGAACCACCGGATGTCCGCTGTCTGCCATGACTATGACCTGTCCACCCTGACTTCCCGGGCGGACGAGACTCGCCGCGCCCATCCAGCGGCGCAGCGTCTCCTCTCCGGCCCGCAGGTCCGCGCGGCCCAGCAGCGCCCAGCTGTCGAGTAGGAGCGCCGCGCCGTAGCCGCCCACCGCGACCGGCTCAGCGCCGGGCGTGGCGACCACCAGGGCGCGACCCGGCTCGATCGACTCGAGCACCCCGCCGGCAGCAGTACGCCCGGAGTTGCGGATCGGAACCCCGGGAAAGGCGCGGCCTAGTTCCTCCGAGGTGCGGCCGGCACCCGACACCGCAGCGCGCAGCCGCCGACCACCACAGGCCGGGCACTCCCAGGCCGCGGCAGGCCGGGCACACCAGTTGCAGGCCGCTCCTGCCGGGCCCTGCGCGGCCTGACCCAATGGTCCGGCGCACACCCGACAGCGGGCTGGAGCCCGGCAGCGGTCACAGGCCAGGTTCGGCACGTAGCCCCGGCGAGGCACCTGGACCAGAACCGGCGCGGCGGCTGCCAACGATTCGCGGGCCGCGCGAAGAGCCAGGCTCGGCAGTCGGGCCGAGCGCGCCCCCGGATCCCGGGACTGCTCGGTGTCATCGCCTGCCGCCTGGACGCGCGGTGCGCCGAGCCGCACCTCGTCTCGGCCCGCGGAGATCTCGTGCGCCCAACCGGACTCGAGCAACAGCGCTGCTTCGGCCGTCCGTGCCCAGCCCGCTACCAGGGCGGCGCAGTTCTCCAGATGGGCCCGAAGCAGCAGGATCTCCCGCGCATGCGGGTACGGGGCGCGCTGTTCGGCGTGCAGATCATCCCCGTCGTCCCAGATCGTCACGAGCCCCAGGTTCGCCACTGGGGCGAAGGCGGCGGCGCGGGTTCCAACGACGATCCGGACAATGCCCCGGCGTATCGCCAGGAAACGGCGATAGCGCTCGTCAGGCTTGAGGTCGGCGGTCAGCGCGGTGTACAAGCCCGCGCGGGCACCGGTGATGGCGGCCAGCGCGTAGTCCACCCGATCGACATCACGCGTGTCGGGAAGTACGAGCAGTGCGCCGCGCCCACCCGCTGCTGTGCTGAGGGCGAGCTCGGCCAGCCGAGCCGGCCAGTCCTCACCCGGGTGCACCGTCCACACCGCCCGGGCCGGTCTCCCGTCGCAGACTGCATCCAGGTATGAGCCGCCGTGCGGGTAGCGCTGCCACTGCGATGCATCCGGTCGGCCGATCGACGGGGCCGGCTCACCGGCCGGCAGCTTCTCCGGCCGCACCCGCCGCGGCGGAACGGCCAGCCGCAGGACGTCGGACAGCGTCCCGGCATACCGGTCGGCAACCGCACGGGCCAGGCGGGCCACAGCGGGCGAGAGCACCGGCTCGGTAGAGATGAGCTTGACCAGCGGCGCCAGCCGGCCGCCATGATCGGAGGAGGTGATCCGGTCGATGACATAACCGTCGAGCAGCCGGCCGGCAAAGCGGACGCTTACCCGGCAGCCGACGGCGACCGACCCGAGGAGCTCGTCCGGAATCCGGTAGTCGAACAGCCGATCAAGATGTGTCAGAGGCGAATCGACGCATATCCGGGCAATGGCGCGGGTGTCAGTCCGCAGTCCGTCCGAGGTGGCGCCGCTCACTGTGCTCACGAGCCGAAGTACACCGCCCGGGTCGGACAGCGGACCGTTTCAGACGCCCACGGCGCTGCGCAGTGCGTCGACGCGCAGCGTTTCCTCCCAGGAGAAGCTGCCGTCCTCGCGACCGAAATGCCCGTACGCGGCGGTCTGCCGGTAGATCGGCCGAAGTAGGTCGAGGTCACGGATGATCGCGCCTGGGCGAAGGTCGAAGACCGAGGTGATGGCCTCCTGCAGAGTTCCGTCGTCGACCTTGCCGGTTCCGAACGTCTCGACGAACAGTCCCACCGGTGCAGCGGTTCCGATCGCGTAGGCCACCTGCACCTCACAGCGCTGGGCCAGCCCCGCAGCCACCACATGCTTGGCGACCCAGCGCATTGCGTACGCCGCCGAGCGGTCGACCTTGGACGGGTCCTTGCCGGAGAAGGCACCGCCACCGTGCCGGGCCATTCCGCCGTAGGTGTCGACGATGATC
>JALZDV010000444.1 GCA_030862345.1 Actinomycetota bacterium
ACTACTGTCCAGAGGACGGTTCTGCCAGGCAAAATTGGCTCGCCAGATCAGCGATCGGTGCCGACGTCTCGTAACCCTTGGCCCGGATCCATGGAAAGGGACCACACCATGCGCAGAGGAATTGCCAGTCACAAATTGGCTCTCATGGCCGCAGCGCTGCTGTTCCTCGCCGCCTGCGGTGGGTCGGACGAGGGGGGCGGCGGAGGCGGCGGAGGCGGCGACGGCGAAGGCGACGATCAGTCTGATGCCGGCCCGTACCGACTCGGCTTGCTGACCAGCTCCGAAGGACCGTTCGCCAACAACAGTGCAACTGCCGCCGCCGGTGCCAACTACGCCGTGGAGCAGATCAATGCCGACGGGGGGGTCAACGGACGAGACCTGGAACTGGTGGAGGTCGACGCCCGCAACGACCCACAGACCTTGGTCACCGCCATCCCGGAGTTGGTCAGCGAGGACGAGGTCTTTGCCATCGTCGGCCCGGTGGACAGCGCTGGCTGTGAGATCGCTTGTGCCGTCGCTGCCGAGTTGGAGGTGCCGATCGTCAGCCCGGGGGCCGGCCGGCCGGGCGTGCTCGAGCCGAGTCGCCCATGGTCGTTCACGATGACCGCGCCCGACGCCGCCAACAGCATCCCGGTGCTCGAGGCAGTCATGGAGCAGGAGGGCATCGAGACCGCGGCCATCATCGTCGATGAGGCGAATGCGACGACCAAGGCACAGGGCGACCTGTATTCAGAGGTGTTCAGCAACAGCGATGTCGAGGTGGTCTCCACGGTGACCTTCACCTCGGGTGATCCGAGCTTCACCTCGCAGGTGACATCGATGGCGGCGGAGAACCCGGACGTGATCGCACTGGCCGCAGGTCCGGCCGACGCTGCACGGATCGCGGTGGAGGTACGCGCTCAAGGGATGCAGTCCTTGCTCATCGGGACAGGTTCCCTGCAGAGCGGTGGCACCGACTACATCAACGGAGCCGGCGAGGCAGCCGAAGGGACGATCACCGCCGCCCAGTTCAACCCGGACAACCCCGACGAGCCGGCTGCCGCGTTGCTGGCCCAGGCCGAGGAGGACAACGATCTCGAGGTCGTGCCGTTGAACTTCGCCTACGCCTTCGACGTGATCGGGATGATCGCGGCCTACCTCGACGAGAGCGACGCGACCGCCGGCCCCGACACGGTCCAGGACGAACGTCAGGGTCTGCTCGAGTATCTGGAGGACATAGAGGGGTACGAGGGCATGTCCGGCGCCGTCGAATTCGCCGAGGATGGCACCGGCCAGCGTCCGGAACTGTATGCAGTGATCGAGAACGGACAGTTCGTGATCAGCGAGGTGGGCAGCTAACCGAGCGAGGAGGCCCGCCGTGGCGCAGGCACACCAGGACGGGACCGGTCAGCCATGCTGATCCAGCAACTGGTCAATGGGTTGTTGCTCGGAACGACCTTCGCGCTGATCGCCCTGAGCTTCAATCTGGTCGTCGGTGCGCTGGACCGGCTCAACTTCGCCCTCGGTGAGACTGCAATGGTCAGCGCCATCTTGGGCGCGCTGTTGATGTCGCAGCTGGACCTTGCCTTTCCGCTGGCCCTCGTAGCAGCACTGGCCGTTGGCGCGCTGGTCGCCGGGATCACGTTCCTGCTCTCGTTCCGGTTCGTGAGCGCGGACTACCACACCGCGCCGATCCTCAGCAGCCTGGGCGTCGTGTTGGTGCTGACCTCCCTGGTGACCAGATTGCTCGGCAGCGATCAGCGGCGGGTACCCACGGTGCTGGAGGACGTGCGGATCGCCATCGGGCCGGTGCGGATCGTCGGCGACCAGCTGATCATCCTGTTGGTCGCGGCGCTGATGACCGTCCTGCTCTACGTGTTCCTCAATCGAACTGCCTGGGGAACCGCCATCCGCGGTGTTTCCGACGACGCCGGCATGTCGGCCCTGCTCGGCATTCCGGTGCAGCGAGTGATCCTGCTGACGTTCGTGATCTCTGGAACTCTGGCCGGCGCCTCCGGGCTGCTGACCGGGCTGTCCTTCCATACGGTGAGCCCGTTCACCGGCTTCGAGACCACACTGACCGCACTGATGGTCATCGTGCTCGGCGGGCTGGGCAACATCACCGGCGGCGTCATCGCCGCACTGATGATCGGCGTGATCGAGACCCTGACCGTCGCCTACCTGTCGGCGACATATCGAGACCTTATCGTGTTCCTCCTCGTCGGAATCACGCTCCTGGCCCGACCGCAGGGCCTGTTCACCCGTGACACCGGCGTCGTGGGCCGGGTGTGATGTGAGCGCCTACACCGAGGCAGTCACGATCAAACTGGGGATCGCCATCCTGCTGGCGCTGGGCTACTGGATCACCGCCGCGACCGGGAAGTTCTCCTTCGGGCACGCAGCCTTCATGGGGATCGGGGCCTACGCCGCCTCCATCCTCACGGTCAAGTTCGATTGGTCCCTCGAGACCTCGATCGTGGTGGCCGGCCTTGCCGGTGCGGTCGCCGGTGCCTTCGTCGGCTGGATCTCCTTACGCCTGTCGATCCTCTACCTGGCGATCATCACCTTCGCCTTCGCCGAAATCGTGAAGATCCTGCTGGAGAGCTGGGACTACGTGGGCGGCGCCAGCGGTCTGTTCGGGATGCGCGGGACAACTGTGCCGATCGTGGCGGTCTGCATCGGGATTGTGATCGTCTACCTGTTCTTGCTCACCCGATCGCGAAAGGGCCTGTCCTACGAGGCGATCAGAGAGGACGAGCAGGCCGCCCGAGCATGTGGGCTCGGGGTCACCAGGATCTCGGTAGAGGCCTTCGCGGTGTCAGCGGCGATCACCGGCGTCGCGGGGGCGCTGTCGGCGCACGAGACGCTGATCATCACCCCGTCGCAATTCGTCGCCGCGCAGTCGTTGCTGATCATCCTGTTCGTCGTCCTGGGTGGGGTGCAGTACTTCTGGGGTGCGATCGTCGGTGCAGTGGTCCTGACCATGCTGCCGATCTGGTTCGACTTCCTGGAGGAGTACTACCAGATCACCTACGGCCTGCTTTTCGTCGTGCTGATGATCCTGCGGCCCCAGGGAATCATCGGCCGCGGCACCGGACGGCGGTTCAACGTGGACGCGGTCAAGCGTCTGGTTCCTGGGCGCACCCGCGGCGGTCCGGATGGCTGACCGAACCCTGCGGGCGCGAAATGTCACCAAGCGCTTCGACGGCGTGACCGCCCTGGCCGAGGTGACCCTGGAGGTGGAGCGCGGCTCGATCCACGGTGTGGTCGGCCCGAATGGTGCGGGCAAGACGACACTGCTCAATGTGATGTCCGGGTTCCTCCCGCCGACCGAGGGCAGCGTGGAACTCAATGGCCGGGACATCACCCGGCTGACTCCGCAGAAGCGAGTGCCGCTCGGGCTGACGCGTACCTTTCAGAACCTGCGGCTGTTCGGCGGTCTGACCGTGCGGGAGAACGTGATGCTGGGCCAACACTCGCGCGCACGAACCGGCTTCCTGTCACTTTGGCCGTTCCCCACGGCAGCCGACAAGGCCCTCGACCGAGAGGCCGACCACGCATTGGAGATCTTCGGGCTCACTGAGTATCGAAAACGCCGTGCGGCCACACTCCCGTACGGGCTCCAGAAGCAGGTGGAGATCGCCCGCGCGATCTCGGCCAAGCCGAGTCTGCTGCTGATGGACGAGCCCGCAGCCGGGATGACCGCGCAGGAGCGGGTCGAGTTGGTGCCGCGGATCAGGGCATTGCGCGACGAGGGAATCACGGTCGTGATCGTCGAGCACGACATGGAGGTCATCGCGACGGTGTGCGACGTCGTCACCGTGCTCAACTTCGGCCGAACGCTGATCGAAGGCTCACCCGGTGAGGCCCTGGCCAGCGACGAGGTCAGGACGGCATACCTTGGCACCTGATCCAGCACCCGCTCCGCCGCCGCAGTCATCCGGGTCCCGGCCGCCGGAAGCCCCGCCGGCCGACCCGTCTCCGGCTTTGGAGGTTCGAGAGTTGCGCGCGGGGTACGGGCGGATCACCGGCGTCGACGGGATCAGCTTGACCGTCGCGCCAGGTGAACTCGTCGCCTTGCTGGGCGCCAACGGCGCGGGGAAGAGCACGTTCCTGCGGGCCGTATCCGGAATGATCCGCCCCTGGTCCGGTCAGGTGCTGCTGAACGGCCGGAACGTGACGAATCGGCGTAGCGACCAACTCGTCGCGGCCGGAATGGCGCACGTACCGGAGGGTCGGCGGATCCTGCCGACGCTGACTGTGGAGGAAAATCTGACCCTGGGCGCATTTGCGCGGCGCCGGACCGGCGACACCTCCGCCGACCTCGAGGACGTCATGAACCGGTTCGGTCCGTTGCGCGAGCGACGCACGCAGAAGGCCGGAACGCTGTCCGGTGGCGAGCAGCAGATGCTCGCGATCGGACGTGCCCTGATGGCCAGGCCGACGATCTTGTTGCTCGACGAGCCGTCACTGGGCCTGTCCCCGCGACTGGTCGCTGAGGTCTTCGGGCTCATTCGCGATCTGGCCGCGGAAGGACTGACGATTCTGTTGGTCGAGCAGAACGTGAAGCAGGGCTTGGGGGTTGCCAACCGAGGCTATCTGCTCAGCACCGGGACCGTCGTCATGAGCGGTTCGGCCCAGGAGCTGCTCGCCGATCCTGCCGTGATCGGCAGTTACCTCGGGGGCAGGAGTCGCGAGACATGACGGCGCTCTCCCGCACGGTTTCGTCCGCGGTGCCTGCATCGCGCTCTCGCTTCGCCGGCAAGGTCGTCATCGTCACCGGTGCCGGCTCCGGCATCGGCCGGGAAACCGCATCCGCGTTCGCGCGGGAGGGTGCGAACCTGGTGGTCGCCGACATCAACGCCGAGGCTGCGGCAAAGACCGTGGAACAGATCGACGCCGCCGGCGGGCAGGCCACCGTGTCGCACGTCGATGTCAGCGACGACGAGTCAGTGCGCTCGATGGTGGACCTGGCCGTGCGGACGTACGGACGGCTGGATGTCCTGCACAACAACGCGTATTGGGCACCGCTGAACCGGTCGGTCACCGAAACCAGCCTGGATGAATGGGACCGGACCATCGCGGTCACGCTGACCGGAGTCTTCCTGGGCTGCAGGCACGCAATCCCGGTGATGATCGAGAGTGGGGGTGGCGCCATCGTGAACACCGCCTCGGTCGCCGCCCTGGCTGCCTCCCCTCGTTTCGGTGCCTACGTCGCGGCCAAGGGCGGGGTGGTGGCGCTGACGCGCTCGGTGGCCTTCGACTACGGGGGGTGCGGCATCCGGTGCAACGCGGTTGCGCCCGGACTCATCGAGACCCCCGCAACGGAGCCGGTGCTGGCCGATCCCGGGCGCCGGGACTGGCTGTCCGGCAAGCTCCTCGTCGGCCGGATCGGTCAACCCGCCGACATCGCCAATGCGGTGCTCTACCTGGCCAGCGACGAATCGGCCTTCATGACCGGACAGACCCTCGTCGTCGACGGCGGACGGCTCATCTC
>JALZDV010000452.1 GCA_030862345.1 Actinomycetota bacterium
GTTATGCGCATAACCGCGGGAAATCAAATCTGTCGGTGACGGTTATGCGCATAACCGCGAAAGAGGGAAGGTGACCGTGAGCGCACCGGAAATCTATCGGCTGACCGTGAACGGCGAAGCTCACGACGTGCACGACGCGTGGGTCGGCGAGAGCCTCCTCTACGTCCTGCGGGAACGCCTGGGGCTGCCCGGTTCGAAGGGGGCCTGCGAGCAGGGCGAGTGTGGCAGTTGCACGGTCCTGCTCGACGGTGCTGTCGTCTGCGCCTGCTTGGTCATGGCCGCCTCGGCCACCGAGGCCGACATCGTGACGGTGGAGGGTCTGACCGCCGACGCGGCGCTGACCGACGTACAGGTGGCCTTTCTGGACGAGGGGGCGGTGCAGTGCGGGTTCTGTACGCCCGGGCTGATCGTCGCCGTCCACCACCTGCTGGACAACAATCCGGCGCCGAGCGCCTTGGAAACCCGGGAGGCATTGTCCGGCAACATCTGTCGATGCACCGGCTACGGCCGGATCTTCGCTGCCGTGGACGCCGTCGTGGCCAGGCGAGCAGCTCAGGCAGAGCGATGACCGAAGTCTCCGCGCCGTCGGCAACCACGACGGCAACCGCAACCGGCACAGCCCTTCGGCCGGGCGTGCTGGGTACCAATGCGGCGCGCCCGGACGGTGTGCCCAAGGTTCAGGGCCGGTTCGCGTTTGCCAATGACCTGTGGGCCGAGAACATGTTGTGGGGCGCGACACTGCGCTCGCCGCATCCGTACGCGCGGATCCGTTCGATCGACGTGACCGGTGCGTGGAAGATCGCCGGCGTCGAGACGATCCTGACCGCGGAGGACGTCCCCGGACAGCCCACCTACGGCCTGATCAGACAGGACCAGCACGTCTTCGCCACGAGTTTCGTCCGCTATTGCGGGGAGCCGGTCGCCGCGGTCGCCGCAGACCATCCGGAGACCTGTCGCCGGGCGCTGGCCGCGATCGTCGTTGACTACGAGGTGCTCGAGCCGCTGACCGATCCCGAGGAGGCCATCGCCGGGATCCGCAAGCCAATACACCCGGACGGCAACGTCCTGCGCCACCAGCGCATCCTGTGCGGGGACCCCGAGGCCACCGGGCCGATCGTGGTCGAGGGCACCTACGAGATGGGCATGCAGGACCAGGCCTTCCTCGGCCCCGAAGCAGCCCTGGCCGTGCCGGACGACGACGGCGCCGGGCTCGAGCTCTACATCGCCACCCAATGGCTGCACGAGGACCGCAAACAGGTCGCGGCCTGTCTCGGCCTGCCCGACGAACGGGTCCGGCTCGTCCTGGGTGGTGTCGGCGGCGCATTCGGCGCCCGCGAGGACATCAGCCTGCAGGTGCACTGCAGCCTGCTCGCTCTGCGCACCGGCCGGCCGGTCAAGATGCAGTACGGGCGGGAGGAGAGCTTCTACGGCCACGTCCACCGGCACCCGGTCAAGATCTGGATGCGGCATTCCGCCAGCGCCGAGGGCGAGATCATAAAAATCGAGGCGCGGATGGTCTTCGATGGTGGTGCCTACGCATCCACGTCTCCCGCCGTGCTGATCAACGGCGTCACCCACGCCCAGGGCCCGTACCGCTGCCCGAATGCGGTCGTCGACGGGTACGCAGCCCGGACGAACAACCCGCCGTGCGGCGCCATGCGCGGCTTCGGGGTCGTACAGGCCTGCTTTGCGCATGAGGGACAGATGGACAAGCTGGCCGCCGCAGCCGGACTGTCCCCTGTGGAGGTACGGCTGCGCAACGCGATGCGGACCGGCGATCCACTGATCACCGGCCAGCCCGTGGACAGCATCGCCCCGGTGGAGCGCTGTATCCGGGAGACCGATGCGCTGCCGATGCCGCCGGATCTGCCAGGGGACGCCGATGTCCTCTCGTTGCCGGGCGGCACTGGACGCACGGCTGATCGAGGGCACGTCGTACGCGGGGTCGGGTACGGCGTGTCCATCAAGAACCTGATGTATTCCGAGGGTTTCGACGACTATTCGACGGCGCGCTGCCAGCTCAACGACGGTGTAGTAACCCTGAAATTCGCCGCGTCCGAGGTCGGGCAGGGATTCGTGATGCTCGCCCAGCAGATCGCCCGGACGATCCTCGGTGTGGACGAGGTCATGTTGGACACGATCGACACCCAGATCGGATCCTCGGGGAGCACATCGGCAAGCAGGCAGACCTGGATGTCCGGCGGTGCGGTCGACGCGGCCTGCCGGAAGGTCCGCGAGTTACTGTTCGACGCGGTGGCAGAGCGGTACGGCTTGCCCGCCCTGCAACTGGCGATCGAGGGCACCGATGTGGTCGACACGATCGGATCGCTGCGGATCCCCGTCGCGGATGCATCGGCGGGCGTGCGGTTGGACGAGACCGTGGAGTATCGGCACCGCCCGACCGAGGATCTCGATGAGAACGGTCAGGGCAACTGTCACGTCGCCTTCGCGTTCGTCGCGCACCGGGCCGTGGTCGACGTCGACCCCGAGCTGGGGCTGGTCAAGGTCGTCCAGATCGCGACCGCGCAGGACGTCGGGCGGGCACTGAACCCGCTGTCGGTCGCTGGCCAGATCGAGGGAGGAATCGCGCAGGGGCTGGGGCTGGCGGTGATGGAGGAGATCATCGTGACCGACGGCAAGGTGCGCAACGCCAGCTTCACCGACTACCTGCTGCCCACGGCCCTGGATGCGCCGGCGGTCGTCTTCAGCCTGATCGAAGAGCCGGATCCGCATGCGCCGTTGGGTGCCAAGGGAGTGGGTGAACCGCCGTGCATCTCGGTCACCCCCGCGATTGCGGCCGCCATCCGGGATGCAACCGGACGGGACATCCGCCGGGTGCCGGTGCGCCCCCAGGACATCTGCCTCCCCTGAACCGGCTGCGGGAGTCAGCCGAAGTCAGTCGCCGTCCACCATCCCCCGGATAACGCCGGGCGGGAGTGGATTCGTCGATCTGAGCAACGGTCGCGATTCGACCGTTGCTCTGGCCTCGTGCGCGGATGCCCCGGCGGCCACCAGAACTGCGGCCGCCTGATCCGGCAACAGTGCGTCGAACCAGGTACGGCCCAGTTGCTTTCGGCCCTCGGTGGTGGGCCGACCCCACAGCCGCAGCCTGGCCATGCCGCCGTCCGGGTAGACGTCCAGTCGCACCTCTGTGACCCCCGGACCGCCGGCAGGAAGGACGAAGCGATGCGGAGTGTCCGGCTGCAGGCCGGTCATCGGGAGGAGTTCGCGCCACGAGCCCGGTTGCGCCGGGTCGGCGCCCTCCAGGCATCCGGTCAGGCGGGCTGCGCCGGGGCAGTTGCCGAGAAAGTACGAGGTGTCCAGTTCGGCCAGTCCCACGACCCCTGGGCAGGCCAGGGCGACGGTGACCCAGTCGTTGCCGTCGTCGCGCCGACGTGCGGTTTCCCAACCGCCGCCCATATTCGAGGCCGCGCCACGACCGATGAGTTGGTGCGGCCTGCCGTAGAACTCGTTACTGCATCCAGTGATCCGGCCGCCGTTCTCCAACGCGGCCAGGTCGAAGGGCCCGACATCCAGCGGTCGGGGATCGGCGATGGGTACGCCGTGTACACGCAACCGGGCGACTCCGCCGTCGGGGAAGATGTTGAGCCGGACGTGGGTCGCCCGGACCGAGGATTCGACCTCGAAGGAGTTGGCCGCCCCGCCGCTCAGTTCTACCTGTGGCAGCAGCGGAACCCAGTCAGCCGCGGCGAGGTCGGCAATCGACGGATGTCCTTCAAGCGCAGTGGCTTCCATGGATGCGTATGGCGGGAAGTTGCCGGTGAACCACGCGGTGTCGATGACCACACCGGAGATCCGACCCGGCACGCCTAGTCGGACGATGGCCCAGTCGTGTCCGGCCGCGCGCCGACGGCGAGTCTCCCAGCCGTCGTAGACCTTGCCCTTGTGCCCGAACTCGGCCACCGGGGCTGCCGGCCAGGGCAGTATCAGATTCTCCTTCTCGGCGAAGAACTCGTCGTTGGCCGCTACCACGGCACCAGACATCGTGCGCGAGGCCAGGTCGGGCAGTGCGGCGAAACTCGGGATGTCACCGGTCGCCACGGGCTCGCCACCGGCCAGTCCTGGGCTGTCAGTCATGTATCCCCTCGGGTCAGGAGCCGGCCAATCGGCTGCGCGCCGGTCTCGCGCCCGCGTACCCAGCTCTGTCGCACGATGCCAGACAAGCTCCGTCCGGCGTACGGCGTGAGGTCATGGCGGTGCTCCAGCCGTGCAGGATCGACCACGAACGTCTCGTCTGGAGCGAAGACCGCGAAGTCCGCGTCGTATCCGAGGGCGATCCTGCCCTTGCGAGTCAGCCCGGCCAGCTCGGCCGGACCCTGCGCCATCCAACCGACCACATCGACCAGGCTGGCGCCGCGCTGCCGGGCGCCGGTCCACACCGCAGGCAAGGCCAGCTGTAACGAGCTGATCCCACCCCAGGCCGTGTCGAAGTCTCCGGTGTCCAGCCGCTTCAGCTCGGGCGTCGAAGGCGAGTGGTCGGACACTATGCAGTCGATGTCACCGGCGCGCAGACCGGCCCAGAGCCGGTCGCGGTTCTCGGCCTCCCGGATCGGGGGACAGCACTTGAACTCAGTGGCTCCCTCGCCCACGTCCTCAGCGGTGAACGACAGGTAGTGCGGGCAGGTCTCCACGCTGATCCGCAGGCCGTCGTGCCGGGCCGAGACCAGCATCGGTAGGGAGTCGGCATCGGCCAGGTGCAGGACATGGGCTCGTCCGCCGATGTCACGAACAGCCTTGATGACCTGCGCGATCGCGGTCTGCTCGGCGGCGCGTGGGCGAGAGGTGAGGAAGTCCTGGTAGCTGCGTCCGCGCGGACCTTTCGCGCCGGCGATGATCTCGGCGTCTTCGGCGTGCACGATCAACAGTGCGCCGAACGCCGTGAGCTCGGCCTGGGCCGAACGCATGCCAGCCTCGTCCAGGGCAGGAAACTCCTCCACTCCGGAATCCAGCAGGAAGCACTTGAACCCGAACACGCCCGCCTCGTGCAGGGGCCGGAGGTTGCTGAGGTTGCTGGGCACCGCTCCGCCCCAGAAGCCGACGTCCACGTGGCATTGCCCCCGCGCCGCCGTCCGTTTCTCGGCTAGGGCACTGACGTCGATCGTCGGCGGGATGCTGTTCAGCGGCATGTCGATGATCGTCGTGATTCCACCCGCGGCCGCAGCCCGGGTCGCCGTCGCGAAGCCCTCCCACTCCGTACGGCCGGGCTCGTTGACGTGCACGTGGGTGTCCACCAGTCCGGGGAGCAGGACCACGTCCGCACCTAGCTCCACAACCCGGTCGCCGGTGAGTTCCTCGTCGTACGGGGTGATGGCCACGATCCGACCGGCCCTCACGCCCACGCACCCCGGCATCTGGGCTGCGGGGGCGCCATCGCGGGCCAGCACAGCCCGCGGAGCACGGATCAGCAGATCAACGTCGGAGGGCATGTGATGACCCTGCCATCCCGGGTGTGTGTTTCAGTTCGTCGGCGTCAGGTAGCTCGAGGTCGGCGACAACCAGTTGCAATCCCTTGACTACCTAGGTCTTCACGAAGGGTTCAGTGCGAGCCGCCGGCCTCCAAGGCGACGACACCGAGGACGACCAGTACCAAGCCCCCGACCTGAATCGGTGACAGGCCCTCGCCGAACAACGGAATGCTGAGCACAGCAACTGCTGCCACGCCGACGGCGGCCCAGATGCCGTAGGCAACGCCCAGTGGGACACCGCGGGTGAGAGTGAAGGACAGCAGCACGAAGGCGACGACGTAGCCCACGACCACGACGGCGGCAAAACCGAGTTTCGAAAAGCCTTCAGATGCTCGAAGGCTCAAGGTCGCAACCACCTCGCTGGCGATCGCACCGGCCAGAAACAGGTAGCCCATAACGGCTCTCCTCAACGTCGTGGCGGAAACCGCTGCAGTATTACGTGTGCCCGCCTACCGTTGAGCTGCTCATACGGCTAGGCAGTCAGGGCCAAGACGAATGGGAGTACGGCGCGCGCCCCGGCTAGGCGCAGTTCGCGGCCGGCCACAGTCATGGTCCACCGCGAGTCGGCGAGATCGTCCACCAGCAGAATCGGTTCCTCGCCGACTTCGGCGATCCGAGTGGCGAGTTGCGCACCGACGACGAGGCGGTCCCACACAGCGGCCAGGCGGAACGCGCTGTTGCCGCCCGGTTGACCGGTCGGCCCACCATGAGCGAGATCCAGCTCCCCGAGGTAGGGCAGTCGGCCCAGCTCAGCGAGCCCACGCGCCACACCGCTGACGAGCTGAGGTCTACGACGAGAGGGGATCGACACGATGGCGCCGGGGCGACGGTCCCAGTCCCAGGCGCCGAGTACCTGCGCGCAGGCACGCAACAATGCGGCCTCGGGTGGCCCGTCGAGTGACCGGCCAGTCGACGGTACGGCGGAGCCAGCCACCGCCGGCCCGGAAGCGCCGATGTGCCCCGGATCGTTGGCAGCATCCGGGTCCTCCTCGATGCCCGGCGGTTCCCGGTCGAACATTCCCGGGGTCGCGTCGTGTCCGATGCCGTCGTCGCCGAGCAACGTGCGCAGGCGCTGACCCCAGCCCAGATCGGTCAGCCGGGCGACGGCACGGCCGTTCAGGACCGCCTCGTCGACGGCGATCTTGCCGCGTACGCCGACGCCGAGCCGGTCCACGCCGGTCGGCCATTGCGCGCGCGGGGCGAGCTCGACTCCCGGCCGATCCAACCGCGCGGCTGCCGCTTCGGAGGCTTTGGCCGGAATGTCGGTCGGATACCAGGGTCCGGAGCAGACGTCGCACCGACCGCACTCGGTCGCGGTCGGGTCGTCCAGGGACCGTTGTAGGAATGCCATCCGGCAGGTCGTCGTCGGGGAGTCGGCCGGCCTCGCGTAGGCAATCATCGCCTTCTGCTCGGCCTCGCGGGTCTGGGCGACCCGCTCGTATCGGTCGGCGTCGTACACCCACTCCTGGCCCGTACCTCGCCAGCCGCCGGACTCCCGTTCCACTGCGCCGTCCACGGCGAGCACCTTGAGGAGCAGCTCGAGACGAGTCCGTCGAACGTTGGCTACGGTCTCCAAGCGCGGTGTCGACCACGGCTTGTCGGCATCCCGCAGCACATCGAGGATGGCTGCGGCATCGTCTTTGCGTGGCATGGAGGAGGTAGCAAACCATTGCCAGATGGCCAGATCCTCGGTACCGGGCAGCAGCAGCACATCAGCACGCTCGACGGCCCGACCGGCGCGGCCGACCTGCTGGTAGTAGCTGACCGGCGATGACGGCGCCCCAAGGTGGAGAACGAATCCGAGGTCGGGCTTGTCGAAGCCCATTCCCAGCGCGGACGTGGCGATCAACGCCTTCACCTGGTTGGCGCGCAGCGCCTCCTCTGCCGACCGTCGTTCGGCGTCGTCGAGTCGACCGGTGTAGGCGCGTACGTCGTGGCCTGCCTCTCGCAGCAGGGCCGCGGTCTCCTCCGCGGCCGCGACGGTGAGGGTATAGATGATTCCGCTGCCGGGCAGATCGCCCAGGTGGGCCGACAGCCAGGCCCAGCGGGCTCGGTCGGTGGGTAGCCGCAGTACGCCCAGGCGCAGGGAGTCCCTAGCCAGCGGTCCGCGCACGGTGGTGACCTCGACCCCGCCGGCTCCCAGTTGCTCGGCGACGTCGGCGACCACCCGTTCGTTGGCGGTGGCCGTGGTCGCGAGCACCGGCGTGCCGGTGGGGAGGTGGCCGAGCAGGTCCCGGATCCGGCGATAGTCCGGCCGGAAGTCATGGCCCCAGTCGGAGATGCAATGCGCCTCGTCGACGACCAGCAGCCCGCAACGCCGCAAGAGGTCGGGCAACAGCTCCTCCCGGAAGCGCGGATTGGTCAGCCGTTCCGGTGACACGAGCAGGACGTCCACATCGTCCCCGGACAGCCGATCAGCCACGTCGTCCCACTCTGTGGTGTTGGCCGAACTCATCTCCATCGCGCGGACCCCGGCGCGTGCCGCGGCGGCAACCTGGTCACGCATCAGCGCCAGCAAGGGCGAGACCAACAACGTCGGGCCGCTACCCTGCGCCCGCAGCAGCGCTGTGGCGACGAAGTAGACCGCGGACTTGCCCCATCCCGTGCGCTGCACGACCAAGGCGCGACGCCGTCCTTCGACGAGGGCCGCGATCGCGACGTCCTGTCCTTCCCGGAACGTCGCAGCCGACCGGCCGGTCAACTCCCTGAGCACCGCCAACGCCTCCCCGGCCAGCTCGGAACGCGGGTTGTCCAGCTCGGTACTCAACGGCATGCCCTGACAGTAGGGACCACCACCGACGACCGGGGTGGACAATCGGAAGTGATGCTGCCGCCCGACAACCACATACACACCCAATTCTCCTGGGACACGAGGTCACGGTCGTCAATGGTCCGGGCGTGTGAGCATGCCCTGGATTTCGGCGTACCGGGGGTCGCCTTCACCGAACACGTCGACTTCATCCAGTGGACCGCGCAGGACAACCCCACGAACGACGGACCAGAGGCACGCGCGCCGGGCAGTATCCAGCCGTTGGACGTCGAGGGCTACGCAGCCTCCATCGCAGAGTGCCGCGAACGCTTTCCGGGACTGCGGATCCGGTCCGGAATGGAGGCGGGCGAACCGCACCTGTTCTCCGGCGGCGTCGCGGCCCTTCTTGGCCAAGCCGCCTTCGACCGGGTGCTCGGCTCGTTGCACTCGCTGCCCAGGGACGGACTGCTGGTTGGCGTCGGCTCGTTCCTCAGCGGTGAAACCGCCTACGACGTCGTACGCGACTACTGCGCCGAGATGCTGCGCATGGTCGAGAACAGCGACGTCTTCGAAGTGTTGGCACATTTCGAGTACCCGCGTCGGTTCTGGCCGCGTTCGGCCGGGCCGTACGAGGACGCGAAAGTCGAGGCGGAGCACCGAGAGGTGTTCCGGGCGCTGGCCGGCACCGGGCGGGTACTGGAGATCAACACCGCCAGCCCGCTGGCATCGGCCACTGCGATGGGCTGGTGGTACGACGAAGGCGGCGGTGCAGTCTCCTTTGGGAGTGATGCGCACACGCCGCAGCGGGTCGGAGACCGGTTCGACCTGGCTGTGCACGTCGTCGAGGCCGCGGGATTCCGTCCGGGCAAGGACCGCTTCGACTTCTGGCGCCGCTGAGCATCGCTGTTTCACCAACGAGGGCGGGCGGCCAGCCCGTCCAGGGCCGCGCGGTCGAGGTCGGTTGCCGCGGTGATCTCACCGGCCGACAGTGCGCCGCAGTCCAGGCCGCGAATGAGGACCGAAGCAAGGGCCCTGGCTGTCGCCGGTTCGTCGAGGACCCCTCCCGCGACCTGGGAGACGTAGGCCCGCAACCGCGATGCAGCCGCGGGCATGGCCTGACGGTAGAAGGCGTACGTCGCCAGATACCTCGTGACCAACTGCGCCGGGTGCAAGTCCCAGCCCTGATAGAAGCCGCGTTCCAGGGCGCGCCGGATCAGGCCGGCATGCACCCTCCAGCCCGCGTGTACCTGATCCCGTGGACCGATGGGAAGGAGATTGGTCGATCCGTCGACCGCATGAGCAGCGGTGCCAGCAACAGCGACTTGCATGGTTGCCTTCGCGTGGTCAGCGGCGGGATGGTCCGAGGCCTGCTGTGCCGCAGCAATCCCGAGGGATGCGCTGTAGTCGTAAGTCCCGTAGTGCAATCCCCGGCAGCGTGACCCCGCAGCGTGCACCATAAGCGCAAGCGTGGCCCGGCCGTCCGGTCCCAGTACGGCCTGCGGCGTCTCGATCTGCAACTCCAGGCCGACCCGGCCGGCTGCGAACCCGTACGCCGATTCCAGCTCCTCCAGCACCGACACCATCACCTCGACCTGCCTCACGTCGGTGATCTTGGGCAGCGTGATCAGCAGTTCGGTCGCGTCCAGCCCCGAAGCCCCGCCGACGCCGTCGAGAAACCCGTCGAGAAACAGCTCCAGCGAGCGCAGGCCCCGCGCCCGTACCGGTGCCTCCAGGCACTTTGCGCGCAGTCCCAGAAACGGTGGACCAACACCCGACCGTACGTCGGCAGCAACGGCGGCCGCCGCGGCGAGGACGTCGGCATCTTCGGCCTCGGGTGCGCCGCGATAGCCGTCCTCGGCGTCCACTCGCAGATCCTCGATGGGCTCGCGGTCCAGCTTGGTGAGCACCCTGTCCCAGACGTCGGCGACCAGAACCCGGTCCATGCCCAGAGCGCCGGCCATCGTGGCAGCATCCGGCGCATGCTCGCGGACAGCCGCCAGGGCGGAGGCACCCCAGGCAGCGGTGATCCCGGTTTCGACCCGGTCGGCGGGGACGTACACGGTGTGCACCGGCTGGCGCGCGTTCGCGTCTCCCGGATACTCCTGCCGGCTTTTGCGGTCGACCGGTTCGAGCGCGGCCTCGATCGCGGCCAGGGTCTCTGCACTGAGCCGCATGGCCCACCTCCCCCCGATTTGGATACCCCCGGTGCCGGGCTGGCATCCTCTCACCGTGACCGAGCATTTCCTGGGCTGGTTCAACGAACTTCCCCCGGATGACCTGGAAGGTCACCTACGCGCCTGCAACGCCTCGGAACGTTTCGTCCGCGAGGTGGCGGCCGGACGTCCCTACGCCAGCGCAGTCGAACTGGCCGACACCGCCGCTGCGGTCACCTACAGCCTGGACTGGCCAGACGTGGAACAGGCGCTCGCAGCGCACCCCCGGATCGGTGAGCGGGTCCAGGGCGAGTCGTCCGAGGCGCGGTCCTCCCGGGCTGAGCAGGCCTCGATGGGTACGGCCGACGACGAGCTGCGCAGGGCGCTGGCCGACGGAAATCGGGCATATGAGGCGCGCTTCGACCATGTGTATCTGATCCGGGCGGCCGGTCGCAGTCCGACGGAAATGCTTGCGGAATTGAGACGCCGCTTGGACAACGATGCGGCACAGGAGCGGGCAGAGGTCAAACAGCAGCTCGCTGAGATCACCCGGCTGAGGGTGGAGAAATTGGTAGGGAACTCATGAGCGTTACGACCCATGTGCTGGACACCACCCGGGGGCGCCCGGCGCTGGGTGTCAACGTGTTGCTGATCGATCCCACCGGCGACACGACCGCGGCCATCACCGATCAAGACGGACGTGCCCGGCTTGCCGACGCGCCTCTGCTGGCCGGCAACTACCAACTGGTCTTCGCGATCGCGGAGTACTTCGCGCTGAGCAGCACGGGGCCCTTCTACCCGGAAGTGCCCGTGGCCCTCACGGTCGCGGACGGCGGTGCCCATCACCACGTTCCGCTGCTTGTCTCGCCTTACGCCTACTCGACCTATCGGGGAAGTTGAGCATCGATGGGAATCAGCCTCGGTCGCAACCAGTACGGCAAGGCTGAGGTCCGCGTCGTCACCGTCGACCGCGCAGCGGGCGGGCACGTTCTGCGGGATCTGAACGTGTCCTGCACCCTGCGCGGGGACTTCGCCGCCGTGCACCTCGACGGTGACAACGGACACGTGCTGGCCACCGACACCCAGAAGAACACCGTCTACGCCTTCGCTCGCGATGGAATCGGCGAGATCGAGGATTTCGGGGGGCGGCTGGCCCGGCATTTTGCCGGCGCGTACGGCTGGCTGACCGGCGCCCGGGTGGAGATCGAGGAATACGGCTGGGACCGGATTCAGGTGAGCGGCTCGGGGCACGACCATGCGTTCTCGCGGGCCGGCGGCGAGGTCCGTACGACGGTCGTGACTGTGGACGGCGCGGACCGGCATGTCATCTCCGGCCTCTCCGGTCTGGTTGTGCTCAAGACGACCGAATCCGGGTTCGCGGGATTTCCACGCGATCGGTACACCACGCTGGCCGAGACCGACGACCGAATCCTCGCCACGGCGGTCACCGCCCGCTGGCGCTACCCGGCCACTCCGCTCAGTGCAATGACGAACGAGGCGCCGGCGATGGACTACTCAGCTGCCTACGCCAGCATCCGGTCGATGCTGCTCGAGACCTTCGCCGTCGGCTACAGCAGTGCGCTTCAGCAGACCCTGTATGCAATGGGTCATGCGGCGCTCGAGGCACACCCGGCAGTGGCCGAAATCCGGCTCTCGATGTCTAACAAGCATCACTTCCTGTCCGATCTTGCTCCGTTCGGGATGGACAACCCCGGGGTCGTCTATTACGCAGCGGACCGGCCGTACGGGCTGATCGAAGGAACCGTGGTGCGGGATGACGAGCCGAGCGCGGACGTCGCGTGGCAGGGGACTCCCGCCTTCTGCTGACGGTTGGTCGATCGGGACTTGCGCACGCTGACTATTTCATCTACCGTTGAAACTGATTCAACAAGTGATGAAAGGTGGATCCGATGGAGGAAGCCGTCGAGGTCGATGACCTAGTCGTGAGACGTGGTGGAAAACGAGTCCTATCCGGGCTGACCTGCTCGGTCGCCCGTGGCTCGGTCACCGGATTGCTCGGCCCGAGCGGCAGCGGCAAGACCACGCTCATGCGCTGCGTGGTCGGCGTCCAGATCGTGACGGGTGGGTCGGTGCGGGTCCTCGGCGAGGATGCCGGGAGCGCGGCACTACGCAGTCGGGTGGGCTACGTGACGCAGACCCCATCGGTCTACGCCGACCTCACGGTGCGGGAGAACGCCCGCTACTTCGCGGCCGTACTGGGCACCGGCGGCAAGGCCGCTGATCGAGCCATCGACGATGTCGGGCTGCAGGGGCAGGCCGCGCAACTGGTCTCGACGCTCTCGGGTGGGGAGCGAGCGCGGGTGTCGCTGGCCTGCGCCCTGCTCGGCGACCCGGAACTGTTGATCCTCGATGAGCCGACGGTCGGCCTGGACCCCGTGTTGCGCGAGGAGTTGTGGGGCATGTTCGCCTCGCTCGCCGCTGCCGGAACGACACTTGTGGTCTCCAGCCATGTTATGGACGAGGCGGGCCGGTGTGACCGGATCCTGTTGCTGCGCGACGGCGACCTGATCGCCGACGACAGTCCCGACGCCCTCCGTCGCGCCGCGGGGACCGAGGATCTCGATCAGATGTTCCTGACGCTGATCCGGCAGCGGGCGGAGGCGGCCTGATGTCCTGGCGAATCACCTGGGCCACGGCGAGACGGGTTCTGACCCAGCTCTCGCATGATCATCGTACGGTCGCGCTGCTGATCCTGGTGCCCAGCCTGCTGATGATCCTGCTGCGTTTCGTCTTCGACGACGACGCGATCTTCGACAGCATCGGCCTGCCGTTGCTCGGCGTCTTTCCGCTGATCATCATGTTCCTGATCACCAGCGTGGCCATGTTGCGTGAGCGAACCTCGGGAACCCTGGAGCGGCTGCTCACCACTCCCATGCACAAGATCGACCTGCTGCTCGGCTACGGAATCGCCTTCGCCGTCGCAGCCGCCATTCAAGCGACAGTCGCGACCGCGACGGCCTACCTCCTGCTCGGTCTCGACACGCAGGGCGACTGGGGGTGGGTGGTCGGAATCGCGGTGGGCAATGCCGTACTGGGCATGGCCCTGGGGCTGTTCGTCAGCGCCTTCGCCCGGTCGGAGTTCCAAGCTGTCCAGTTCATGCCGGCCATCGTCTTGCCGCAGTTCCTGACCTGCGGGTTACTGATCGCTCGCGATCAGATGGCCGGTTGGCTGGAGGCGATCAGTAATGTCCTGCCGATGTCGTACGCGGTCGACGCACTCAAGGAGGTCGGAGCCCAAGCGGAGGTCACGGGCACCCTAGTCCGAGACCTGACAATCGTCTTCGGCGCGACTGTGGTCTTCCTGGCTCTTGGTGCGTTGACCCTCCGGCGGCGCAGCGGTTGAGCGCTCGACCCCGCGGGCCCCGGCCCGGCGGCTCCGACACCCGGGCCGCGGTGCTTGCCGCGGCCCGCGAGGAGTTCGCCACCCGAGGCTATGACGGGGCCACCATCCGCGGGATAGCCTCGTCCGCGGGAGTGGATCCCGCACTGGTGCACCACTACTTCGGTACGAAGGACAAGTTGTTCGCCGCCGCGCTCGAATTGCCCTTCAACCCTGGAGACATCTTCGCGCGAGTCCTGACTGGCGGGATAGACGGGGTCGGCGAGCGCCTCCTTCGGGCGGTGTTCGCGGCCTGGGACGACCCTGGGGCGCGAGCACCGGTGATGGCCGTCATCAGGACAGCGACGAGCAGTGACCAAGGGGCCGAAATGCTCCGGGAATTCCTGGAGCGCAACGTCCTCCAGCGGATAGCAGCAGAATTGACTCCTGATCGGGCGAAGTTGCGCGCCGGTCTGGTCGCCTCCCAGATGGCCGGATTGCTGATGGCGAGGTACGTGATCCGCCTCCCCGTCCTTGCCGAAGCCGCCGACGAAGACATCATCGCGGCGGTCGCCCCCAACCTGCAGCGCTACCTGACTGGCGACCTCGGCAACCAATGACCGGCGGACTCGCCGACTAGGAGCTATTCCGACTTCTCGGATTCGGGGAAGCGGCCTCCGGGCGCCACGACAGTCCCGCTCGGCAACGTCGACTCCGCACCGACGAGCGCGATGTCTCCATCGCCGCCGATCCGCGCGTCGGCGCCGATCTCCACTCCCTGATCGAGGATTGCCCGTTCGACGACAGCACCGGATCGCACGACCACACCGTGCAGGAGCACAGCATCCCGAACACGAGCCCCGGCTTCGACGTGTACGTCGGGCGAGATCACCGAGTCGCGCACGGCCCCGTAGATGTGGCAGCCGGGCGAGAGCAGGCTGTTCTCGACCTCTGCGCCCTTACCGACCCCGGCGGCTGCGGAGCGTCCGCCCTGGGTCTGGATCCGCCATCCCGGTTCGTCGAGATCGATCGGCGGCTGCGCCGCGAGCAGATCCATGTGCGCCTCCCAGTACGCCGGTACGGTGCCCACGTCCCGCCAGTAGCCCTCGAAGCGGTGCGCGCGCGCCTCGCCAGCGGCCACGAGCTTCGGCAGCAAGTGATCCCCGAGGTCCGCCAAACCCTCGTCCTGGTCGACCTGCTCCGCGAGTTCGTCCAACAGGTCCAGGGCCCGGTCCGGGGTGAAGACGAAGACCTCGTTCGTCACCAGATCGCTGGCCGGCTCATCCGGCTTGTAGGCGTAGTCGGTGATCGCACCGTTCTCGGAGACTTGGACGACGCCGTACCGGCCGGCATCCTCTTTGGCCACCGTCGTGGTCACCATCGTCACGGACGCATCGCTTGCCAGATGCGCCTGTGCGACGTCTCGGTAGTCGAGCTTGTAAACGGCATCGGCGCTGACGACGACGAGGGCCTCGGGCCCGAACTCCCGGATCATGGGGGCGTTGCGCCACAGCGCGTCGGCCGTGCCCTGATGCCAGCCGCCGCGCTCGTTTCCCTGATGTGGGTGCAGCACGAGCAGGCCACCGGTCGTCCGATCCAGATCCCACGGGCGCCCGTTGGCCAGATGATCAGACAGTGACCCAGGGTTGAACTGCTGAACCACCCACACGTCGGCGATGTCCGCGCGCAGGCAGTTGGACAGCGGAAAGTCGATCAGCCGATACATCCCGCCGAACGCGACGGCCGGCTTCGCCCGGTTGTCGGTCAGTAGTTCCAGCCTGCCGCCGGCACCACCTGCCAGCACCACGACCAGGATCCGGGTCACTGCCATAGAGCCTCCAAGGTTCGTCACCCCGGACAGTGCCCCGTGGCCGGCAGGTCATGCTAGGCGAGTCCAAGTGACACACGGCGGGGTCCGGCTGCTCGAGAAGCGCCGGGACATCGGCGGGAAAGGCCCGCAGACACGCGACGCCGGTTCAGAGGCCGAGATCAGGCGCTGTCAGTCGTCGTCGCTGTCGTCGTCGCTGTCGTAGTCGCTGTCGTCATCGTCGTCGTCGTCATCGTCGTCGTCGTCGTCATCGTCGTCGTCATCGTCGTCGTCGTCGTCATCGCCTCCCGCGCCCGGGACCGGTACCGGGAGGGGCGGCGGGGCGGCGGGCGCCGCGGGAGAAGTCTCGGCAGTGGCGGTGGGCTCCGTTGCCGCCGAACTGTCGGCGGAGTCACCGGTCACCGATTGCCGTGGTGTGCTCGAACCAGCGTCGCTGCCGCCGCCGGCCATCGCGGCAGCGATCGGCAGGCCGGCGATCACAGCGGCGGCTCCGAGCGCCAATGCGTTTCTCTTCATGGGCAATTTCTGCCCGATTTCGGGAGCAGGTTAGTAGTGGACGTTAGTAGTAGGACCATCGTCCAGTTGAGACGTGGACCGGCGGGTGACCACCGTGTGAGCCGTGACCATTGCCCTCGGACGTCCGGAAACCCGATCGCTGACCGAGCGTGCGCCACAGCCGCAGGCCCCTCCGGCCCGCGCACATCCGGGTGCCGTACTCGGCCTGATCTTCCTCGGGGCAGTCCTGGTGCTGTCCCTGTGGTGGTCCAACGCGGACACCAAGCCGACCCTGGGTGACTGGCTGACCGAGGTCGGGCGGATCACCGGATTGCTGGCCGGGTACGCCGTGGTCGTACTGCTGGCGCTGATGGCTCGCATTCCGGCTCTGGAGCGCGGGATCGGCTCCGATCGGTTGGCTCGGTGGCATGCACTCGGCGGCCGTTACACCGTCACGCTCGTCGTCGCGCATGGTCTGTTCATCACCTGGGGGTACGCCGTAACGGCGCAGATGGGGGTACTGGACCAGGGCAAGACTCTGGTTCTGACCTATCCGAACGTCATGATGGCGACGGTCGCCGGGCTGCTCTTCGTCATGATCGGCGCGGTGTCGGCGCGCGCGGCTCGCAAGCGGATGCGGTACGAGACCTGGCACTTCCTGCACTTCTACACCTATCTGGCCATCGCGCTGGCCTTCAGTCACCAGTTCTCGACGGGCAAGGAGTTCGTCGACAACCCGACCGCTCGGGTCGTCTGGTCGACTATGTACGTCGTCGTCGGGGCGCTGCTGATCTGGTACCGGTTCCTGGCGCCGGTGCGGCTGGCCTTCCGGCATCAGCTACGGATCACCGATGTCATTCGTGAATCCAAGGACATCGTGTCCATCTACATGACCGGGGTGCAGCTGCATCGCCTGCATGCCGAGCCGGGCCAGTTCTTCCGCTGGCGCGTGATGAGCAAGGGCCTGTGGTACTCGGCGAATCCGTACTCGCTGTCGGCTCCGGTCCATATGGACCTCATCCGGATCACGGTGCGCCTGAGCGGCGACCACTCCCGAGCACTCGCGGCGGTCAGGCCGGGAACGTGGGTCTTCCCCGAAGGTCCGTACGGCGCGTTCACCTCAGGCCGGCAGACGCAGCGCAAGGTGCTTCTGCTCGGCGGCGGGGTCGGCGTCACGCCGTTGCGGACCTTGTTCGAGACTCTGCCGGTCGCGCCAGGGGATCTGACCATGGTCTACCGGGCCAGCCGGGAGGCCGACATCATCTTCCGAGACGAATTCGAGGTCCTGGCGGCTCAGTCGGGGCACCACGTCCACTTTCTCGTCGGCTCCCGCGGCGAGCTCGGGTACGACCCGCTGGCCGCGGACAAGATCACCGAACTCATTCCGGATCTGACCCTGCACGACGTCTACGTCTGTGGTCCGGACGGGATGGTGGCCGCGGCGCTGCGCTCCCTGCGCGAGGCCGGCGTAGCCGAACGCCGGATTCATCTCGAATCGTTCGCGTTCTAGGAACCTGATCGCAGTGAAACGAGCTGTCTTCGCCATCGTGGCAACGATCGTCGGCTTGGTGCTGTTATTACAGTACGAGACTCCCGCTCCGCCAGCACAGGCCGTCCCGGTCAGCGGCGCAACCTCAGCCGGCCCCGCTGCAACGCCGCCGGCAGCAGCACCGCCGGACACCGCCGCAGGCGCGGCCCCGGAACAGGCCCGCACTCTGGTCGGGGAGACGATCGACACCGAACAGGGACCGGTACAGGTACAGGTGACGATCACCGGAACGGCGGCGACCGGAACGACCATCACCGACGTGACCGTGTTGCAATATCCCAGCGGCGGGGGACGGGACCAGGAGATCAACTCCGCCGCCCTGCCACAGTTGGTACAGCAGGCGCTGGCCATGCAGAGCGCGGACATCCAGATGGTCTCAGGTGCGACCTACACCTCCACCGGCTTCATTCAGTCGCTGCAGAGCGCACTCGACCAGGCATGACCACCAAGCACAGCGAACACGTGATGGGCACGGTGTTCTCGATCCAGGTCGACGACGAGGGCGACTGGCGAGCCGCCATCGGGCAGGTGGTCGCCTACTTGCACGAGGTGGACCGGACCTTCTCGACCTACCGGCCGGACAGCCAGATCAGCCGGCTCGGCCGCGGGGAGATGCGACTTCGCGAGTGTGTCCCTGCGGTGGGTGAGGTGCTCGCACTTTGCGCCCATGTGCAGGCGGTCTCCGATGGCTACTTCGCCGCCAGCATCGGCCGCAGGCTCGATCCCTCGGGGCTGGTCAAGGGCTGGGCGATCGAGCGAGCGAGCGCTCTGCTCAGCGCCGCCGGGGCGAGCTCGCATGCCGTCAACGGAGGCGGTGACATGCAGTTGGTCGGGAATCTGTCCGATGGCCGGCCCTGGCGAGTCGGCATCGCGCACCCGCTGCAGCCCGGCGCGCTGTCGACCGTGGTGCAGGCACGCGACCTTGCGGTTGCCACGTCCGGAATAGCCGAGCGCGGCTGCCACATCGTCGATCCGCGGACCGGGCGTGCGCCGAGTGGCCTGGCCAGCATCACCGTCGCGGGCGCATCGATCACCCTGGTGGATGCCTACGCGACTGCGGCGTACGCAATGGGCCTGGCTGCTCGGGCCTGGATCGAGGGGCTCGACGGTTACGAGGCCTTCGCGGTTACCGAGAACGGTGAATGGTGGGCCACGGACCGCTTTCCGTTCGAGTCCCGCCTTGCCGGCGCCGGTGCTGTGGCGGAAGAGTCCTAGATAAGACCGCGGCTTCGTTTCTGCTCTGCATCGGCGAGTCGCTGGTTTAGCCGCCCACGCTCTGGTGGATCAGTACCCTCCGGTGCCGCCTCCCGAGCCGCCACCGCCACCGCCGTACACCACGAACAGCAGGACGAGCGCTGCGACGGCCGCGGCTATCGCCAGCGTTATCCAGAGTCGCTTTGCGGTCACGATTCCACCTCTCCGGGATGCCCAGAGTAGCGGGGCACGGAGGCGCCGATCGCTGAGTTGCCCAGTTCCTGCGGGTACCGAGCGCGATGCCGCCGCCGAATCTCTCGAGGAGAACTGGGAAAAGAGACGTTTACGTTCAGCCACTACTGGGTACGGCACCCGGCGTCCCTTGTCGGGAAGCGGCAGGGACGGTGTTATCCGGCGACCCGGACGAGAGTCAACTGCCCCCGGTCACTCCCCGGCCGCCGAAGGACGTCCCGAGCGCACGGGCACGCGCGCGGGACGCCACATCTGCTAGCGGTCAGAGGGTGCGCAGGATCTCCTCGACCCGCTCCCGCGCATCGCCGAAGAGCATTCGGGTGTTCTCGCGGAAGAACAGCGGGTTCGGGACGCCGGCATAGCCGGTGTTCATCGACCGCTTGAAGACGATCACGTCTTCGGCCTCCCATACCGCGAGGACTGGCATGCCTGCGATGGGGCTGTCGGGATCCGCCAAGGCAGCCGGGTTCACCGTGTCGTTGGCACCAATCACGAGGACCACCGATGTGTTCGCGAAGTCCTGGTTGATCTCGTCCATCTCAAGGACGATGTCGTAGGGGACGCGGGCCTCGGCCAGCAGCACGTTCATGTGCCCGGGTAGCCGCCCGGCGACCGGGTGGATCCCGAAGCGGACTTCCACACCTTGGTCGCTGAGTCTGCGGGTGAGTTCGGCGACCGGTGATTGGGCGTGCGCGACAGCCATTCCGTACCCGGGCGTGATGATCACCGACTTGGCCTCGCGCAGCAGTTCAGCGGTCTCTTCGGCGGTGATTTCGGTGTGCTCACCGTCGACCGTGCCGGTGGCCACGCTCCCCTCGTTGCCGAACCCACCGGCGATCACAGATAGGAAGGATCGGTTCATCCCCCGGCACATGATGTAGGAGAGGTAGGCACCCGAGGAGCCGACAAGGGCGCCGGTGATGATCAGGAGGTTGTTGTCCAGGAGGAAGCCCGAGGCGGCAGCCGCCCAGCCGGAATAGCTGTTGAGCATCGAAACGACCACCGGCATGTCACCGCCTCCGATGGCGGCCACCAGATGCCCGCCGAGTGCCAGCGCGAGGACCGTGATGGCGACCAGTAGCCCGAGATTCGGCCGGAGGACAAAGGCCGCAGTGAGCACCGTGAAGGCAGCCAGTGCACCCAGGTTGAGCCAGTTGTGACTAGGCAGCATCAACGGGTTGGACCGGACCCGCCCCGACAGCTTCAGGAACGCAACGATCGAGCCAGTGAAGGTGACTGCGCCGATGAACACCCCGATCGCTACCTCGGCCGAATGGATGCCGACCAACGATGCGGCAACCTCGCTCTGCTCGGATCCGAGAGCCTCGACCGAGAGGTAGCCGTTCCACCCAACGAGAACCGCCGCGAGGCCGACAAAGCTGTGAAGCAGGGCGATCAATTCGGGCATTCCGGTCATCTGCACCCGGCGGGCCCGCCACAGGCCGATCGCCGCCCCGACGGCCATGGCAATGAAGATCAGCGCGATACCGGCGAGCTCGAGGCTGCGCGAGGCCAGTCCCACTGTTGCGACCAGAGCAATCGCCATGCCGGCGATGCCCAGGGTGTTGCCCCACTTCGCCGTCTCGTGCCTGGACAGGCCGGCAAGGCTCAGCACGAACAGCAGTGCTGCGACGATGTAGGC
>JALZDV010000459.1 GCA_030862345.1 Actinomycetota bacterium
CGGACTCGCTGGCCCGGATCAGGGCGATCACCGCATCCAGCTGGTCCAGCGCCTTGGCCAAGCCCCGCAGGATGTGCGCCCGCTCCTCGGCCTTGCGCAGCAGGTAGCGCGTACGACGGACGATCACGTCGATCTGGTGGACGACGTAGTGGCTGACGAACTCGTCCAGGCGCAGCGTGCGGGGCACGCCGTCGACGATGGCCAGCATGTTGGCGCCGAACGTGGTCTGCAGCGCGGTGTGCTTGAACAGGTTGTTGAGCACGACCTTGGCGACGGCGTCGCGCTTGAGCGTGATCACCAAGCGCTGGCCGACCCGATCGGAGGACTCGTCGGAGATGTCACTGATCCCGGACAGCCGACCGTCCCGTACGCCCTCGGCGATCGACTCGGCCAGGTTGTCCGGGTTGACCTGGTAGGGCAGTTCGGTGACGACCAGGATCGCCCGGCCCTTGGCGTCCTCGTCGACGGTGACGACGGCGCGCATCCGGATCGAGCCGCGGCCGGTGCGGTAGGCCGCCTCGATTCCGTCGCGACCGACGATCAGTGCTCGAGTCGGGAAGTCTGGACCCTTGATCCGCTCCAGCAGTGCCTCGAGGAGTTCCTCGTGCGTGGCGTCGGGGTGCTCCAGCGACCAGATCACGCCATCGGCGACCTCGCGCAGGTTGTGCGGTGGAATCCGGGTGGCCATCCCGACCGCGATCCCCTCCGACCCGTTGACCAGCAGGTTGGGGATCCGGGCCGGCAGGATGGAGGGCTCGGTGTTCTTGCCGTCGTAGTTCGGGACCAGGTCGACGGTGTCCTTGTCGATGTCCCGCAGCATTTCCATGGCAAGTGGCGTGAGTCGGCACTCGGTGTTGTGACTGATGAAGCCGTTTGTGACGAACGAGTGGTCGTCGCTGTCGACGCGCAGGGAGTAGACGGGTTGGACGCCGGCGCTGGTGATACTCGCGACCTGTGCGTAGTAGAACCGCCCGTCCATCAACGGCTCGACAACATCCAGCACGTCGGAGTTGGTGATGTTCCGGCGTAACACGTCCCGGTCGCGCTCCCATCTCTCGACGCGATCCACGTTGTAGCGACGTAGCCAATCCCGCTCCGTCCAACGAGTGGCGCCGTACCTGCGGACGAACTCGGCAACGTGCGGCACGTGGTCGTGGCTCATCGCCGCGCTGGCTGCCGGAACCTGCGCCAACTCGGACAGCAGCTTGACCTGCTTGCGACCGGAAAACCCGATCGTCCGGGCGAACTGCCGGGCATCGCGGCGGTTGCTTACTACGACCTTGATCTCGCCCTTGGCGTAAAGGCATTGCCGCGAGACGACGCCGAATTCGAGCAGCAGTTGCTGCACCTCCGAAGCAAGCTGCTTGCTGCGGGTGGAGTAGCAGATCTGGATCGTGCCGCGCGGCAATAGCGACGACCAGCCGTCACCCTCGAACAGCGCCTGGAGGAATCGCTGCTTGCCGGCCGGAACCATCTGCCAGACGAACTCGGGCACGCGCTTGGCGGCGCTGCGCTGACCGACCATGGTGCCGAGCGGGCTCTTGCGCAGGCTCTCAGTCCGCTGGACGTCCAGTTCCCACAGGGTGCTGCCCGAGGCAATCGTTCGAGAGCTGACATACCGGGGGCCGCCCACCACGAGGTCGTAAGCGGCGATGACCTGGTCGAAGAACTCGCGGTCGATGTTGTTGAAGCCCGCCCTACCTGCGCTGACCCAGCCCTCGCTGACGAAAGCGCCAGCTAGGAATGCTATGGCCAGAGACCGCAGTGAGTCGTCGCTGTACGCCTCGTTGGGCTGGCGAGACATGACGACCCGGTCACCTGGCTGGATCTCTTCGAGCAGCTTCCACAACAGTGTTGGGACGCCGAGTACGGAGACGAGACAGAGCAGGGGATGATTGTTGGTTCCGGTGACTTCGTAACCCTCGCAGGTTCGCAGACGCAGGGTCTCGTGCTCGCCGGAGTGGAACAGTTTCATCGCGACCGCGGCGTCGCCATTGCGGTCCGCCACTTTGACTTCGATGTCGTGCTCGCTGTCGGGCGGCGCGCCGGGATTGATCTCGTCGATTCGCACCGTACTGCCGTCGGCTAACCGAACGCGAGCATCTGCTGACAAGCAATAGCGCATAGCAGCAGCCGGATCGTTGCCGGCGGAGCCGAAGTTGCCCTGGCCGTCGATCATCGGCGCCCGCAATGCCCATGGCTGGGCCATCCGTACCAACGAGTCGTAGATCGCAGTGTCGCCGTGCGGGTGGTAATTGCCCATCACGTCACCGACGACCCGCGCGCATTTGACGTGCGAGCGGTCCGGCCGGAAGCCGCTGTCGTACATCCCGTACAGGATCTTGCGGTGCACCGGCTTCAGGCCGTCGCGTACGTCGGGCAGGGCGCGGCCGACGATGACCGACATCGCGTAGTCGATGTAGCTGCGCTGCATCTCGGCCTGGATGTCGACCGGCTCGATGCGGTCACGTTCCGGCGGCAGAGTCTCGGTCACAGAGTTCGTTCTCCTTGGTTCTTTCGGGTACGGCGAGGGGCAGCGGGACCGTTAGATCGAGCCGTTAGATATCGAGGAACCGGACGTCGCGGGCGTTACGGGTGATGAAGCCCCGGCGCGCCTCGACGTCCTCGCCCATCAGGGTGGAGAACAGCGCATCGGCCTGCGCTGCGTCGTCGAGGGTGACCTTGAGCAGCAGCCTCGTCGCGGGATCCATGGTGGTCTCCCACAGTTCCTTCGCGTTCATCTCGCCGAGGCCCTTGTAGCGCTGGATCGCGTCCTCCTTGGGCAGCCGGCGACCCTCGGCCGCGCGAGCCGCGATCAGCGCATCCTTCTCCCGTTCGGTGTAGACATAGTCGTCAGCCAGCTTCCCGCCCCACTTGATCTTGAACAGTGGCGGCTGGGCTAGGTAGACGTGCCCGGCCTCGATCAGCGGCCGCATGAACCGGAACAGCAGGGTCAGCAGCAGCGTCCTGATGTGCTGGCCGTCCACGTCGGCATCGGCCATCAGCACGACCTTGTGGTAGCGCAGCTTGGACAGGTCGAAGTCGTCGTGGATGCCGGTCCCCAGCGCGGTGATCATCGACTGGACCTCGTTGTTCTTCAGCGCCCGGTCCAGGCGAACCTTCTCGACGTTGATGATCTTGCCGCGGATCGGCAGGATCGCCTGGAACATCGAGTCCCGCCCCGACTTGGCCGAGCCGCCGGCGCTGTCGCCCTCGACGACGTACACCTCCGAGGCCGCCGGGTCGGTGGAGCGGCAGTCGGCGAGCTTGCCCGGCATGCCGAAATCACCGAGTGCGCTCTTGCGGCGGGCCAGCTTGCGCGCCTCCTGCGCGGCCCGACGGGCCCGAGCGGCCGAGGATGCCTTGTTGATGATCAGCTTGGCCTCGGCCGGGTTGCGCTCGAGCCAGTCGCCGAGCCAGTCGTTGCAGATCTTCTGGACGAAGCCCTTCACCTCGGTGTTACCGAGCTTGGTCTTCGTCTGCCCCTCGAACTGCGGGTTCTTCAACTTGACCGACACGATCGCGGCCAGACCCTCCCGTACGTCGTCGCCGGTGAGCCGGTCGTCCTTGTCCTTGAGCAGCTTCTTGTCCGTGGCGTACCTGTTGATGACCGTGGTCACCGCTGCCCGGAAGCCCTCTTCGTGCGTGCCGCCCTCATGGGTGTTGATCGTGTTGGCGAAGGTGTACACACTCTCGCCGTACGACTCGTTCCACTGCATGGCGACCTCGGCGGCCATCCCGGGAACCTCGCCGGAGAAGCCGATCACCGACTTGTGGCTGGCACCCTTGCTTGCGTTCAGGTGTCGGACGAAGTCCTCGATGCCGCCCTTGTAGTGATAGGTGACCTCGACCGGCGGCTCGGACTCCGCGCGCTCGTCGCGTACGACGATGGTCAGGCCGCGGTTGAGGAAGGCCATTTCCTGCAGGCGGCTCTTGATTGTCTCGAAGGAGTAGGTGGTGTCCTCGAAGATGGTCGGATCGGCCCAGAAGGTGACCTTCGTTCCGTGGTCCTTGGTCGGCTCGCCCTTCCTCAGCCGGGCGGCTGGTGCGGTGTTGACGTAGGGCTGGCTCCAGACGAAGCCGTCCCGCTTGATCTCCACCTCGAGCCGCGACGACAAGGCGTTGACCACCGAGATACCCACGCCGTGCAGGCCACCGGAGACCGCATAGGACTCGCCGTCGAACTTGCCGCCGGCGTGCAGGGTGGTGAGTACGAGTTCCACCGCGGGTCGCTTCTCCACCGGGTGCAGATCGACCGGGATGCCACGACCGTTGTCGACGACCCGGATCCCGCCGTCGGCCAGCAGGGTGACCACGATCCGGTCGCAGATTCCGGCCAGGGCCTCGTCCACCGCGTTGTCGACGACCTCCCACACCAGGTGGTGCAGGCCGCGCTCTCCGGTGGAGCCGATGTACATGCTCGGGCGTTTGCGGACCGCCTCGAGACCCTCGAGAACGGTGATCGAACTCGCCGAGTAGCCCTTGAGTTTCGCCGCCTTGACCACCGGGGGCTGCCCGGCGCGGCCGGGAAAGCGTGGAGCGCCGTTGGGCAGGCTGGAATCCTCGGGATTTGCGACCACGCGGGGGCACTCCTGGTGTCGATGTCGAGAGAGCTGAACGGTGTGTGCGCACCGACCGCGGAC
>JALZDV010000001.1 GCA_030862345.1 Actinomycetota bacterium
TTGCCCCGGACGCCGTTGCCCTGCGCGCCGTCGGACTGTGCGCCGTCGGACTGCGCGGCAGAGGAGGTCTGCTGCTTGGCGGCCGCCGCCTCGGCCGCTGCCCTACGCTCGGCCTCCACCTCGGCGGCGGTCTTCACCTCGACGTTGAACAGGAAGCCGACAGCCTCTTCCTGGATGCCGTCCAGCATCGTCTTGAACATATCGAAGCCCTCGCGCTGGTACTCGATGACGGGGTCCCGATTTGCCATGGCGCGCAGGTGGATCCCCTCGCGCAGATAATCCATCTCGTACAGGTGCTCACGCCACTTCCGGTCCATGACCGACAACAGCACCCGACGTTCGAGTTCCCGCATCACCTCGGGGGTGACGGCCTCCTCGCGCTTGTCGTAGGCCTCCTGGACATCGGCCAGGAGTTCCTCGGTCAGGAATGCGGCGGTGAGGTCGGAGACCTCGCCTCCGGCCTTGTCGATCATCTCGTCCTTGGTGACGCCGATCGGGTAGAGCTGAGCGAGCGCGGTCCAGAGCTGATCCAGATCCCATTCCTCGGCGTAGCCGGCTTCGGTTGCGCCGGTGACGTACGCGGTCACCGTGTCATCGAGCATGTGCCTGACCTGCTCGTGCAGATCCTCCTCGTTGAGCACCTTGTGCCGCTCGGCGTAGATGACCTCGCGTTGCCGGTTGAGCACCTCGTCGTACTTGAGCACCCGTTTGCGGATCTCGAAGTTCTGCTGCTCGACCTGCGTCTGGGCGGACTGGATGGCCCGGGACACGATCTTGGACTCGATCGGGACGTCGTCGGGCATCTTGAGCCGGTCCATCATCGTCTCGATGGCCGCCCCGTTGGCCCGCAGCATGAGGTCATCGCCGAGGGAGAGGTAGAACCGGGACTCCCCGGGGTCGCCCTGGCGCCCGGATCGACCGCGCAGCTGATTGTCTATGCGCCGGGATTCGTGCCGCTCGGTGCCCAGGACGTAGAGCCCGCCAGTGTCAACGACCTCCTCGTGATCCTCTGCGACCTGCTTCTTGGCCGCTTCGAGGGCATCTGCCCAGGCGGCTTCGTACTCCTCGGGCGTCTCGGCCGGGCTCAGTCCCTGGGCGCGCAGATCGAGGTCGGCCATGTGCTCGGGGTTGCCACCCAGCACGATGTCAGTGCCTCGACCGGCCATGTTGGTGGCGACGGTTACCGACCCGGTCCGGCCGGCCATCGCGATGATCTGTGCCTCGCGCTCGTGGTTCTTTGCGTTGAGGACCTCGTGCGGTATCCCGGCGCGCAGCAGCAGCTTGGAGAGCAGCTCGGACTTCTCGACGCTGGCCGTGCCGACAAGGACCGGTTGGCCGTCCTCGTGCCGCTCGACGATGTCGTCGACGACCGCGTCGAACTTCGCGGCCTCGGTCTTGTAGATGATGTCGGCCTGGTCCTTGCGGATCATGTCCTGGTTGGTCGGGATCGGGACCACGCCGAGGCCGTACGTCTGGTGTAGCTCGGCGGCCTCGGTCGAGGCGGTACCCGTCATCCCGGAGAGCCGGTCGTAGAGCCGGAAGTAGTTCTGCAGCGTGATCGTGGCCAGGGTCTGGTTCTCGTCCTTGATCGCGACCTTCTCCTTGGCCTCGATGGCCTGGTGCAGGCCCTCGTTGTAACGCCGGCCGGCCAGTACCCGGCCGGTGAACCCGTCGACGATCAACACCTCGCCGGCGGTCACGATGTAGTCGCGGTCCTTGCGGAAGAGCTCCTTTGCCTTGAGTGCGTTGTTGAGGTAACCGATCAGCGGGGTGTTGACGGCCTCGTAGAGGTTGTCGATGCCGAGCTGGTTCTCGACGTAGGTGACGCCCTCCTCGGTGATCGCGACCGTGCGCTTGCCCTCCTCGACCTCGTAGTGCCGGTCTGGCTTGAGCATGGGTGCGATCCGCGCGAACTCTGCGTACCACTTGGCGCTCTGCTCGGCCGGACCGGAGATGATCAGCGGGGTTCGGGCCTCGTCGATGAGGATGGAGTCGACCTCGTCGACGATCGCGAAGTTGTGCCCGCGCTGCACCAGGTTCTCTGCGCTCCAGGCCATGTTGTCCCGGAGGTAGTCGAACCCGAATTCGTTGTTCGTTCCGTAGGTGATGTCGCACGCGTACTGCCCGCGGCGATGATCGGGCGGTTCGTTGGCCAGGATCACGCCGACGCTCAAACCCAGGAAGCGGTGGACCCGGCCCATCCACTCCGCGTCACGACGGGCCAGATAGTCGTTGGTCGTCACCACATGGACGCCGTCACCGGTGAGCGCATTCAGGTAGGCGGGCAGCGTTCCGTCCAAGGTCTTACCCTCACCGGTACGCATCTCGGCCACGTTGCCCAGGTGCATCGCGGCCCCGCCCATCATCTGCACCTTGAAGTGTCGCTGGCCCAGGGTGCGGATCGCGGCCTCCCGCACCGTGGCGAATGCATCCGGCAGGAGATCATCGAGCGACTCGCCGTCAGCCAAGCGCTTCTGGAACTTCTCGGTCCGGGCACGCAGTTCGGCGTCGGTCAGATCGGTGACGTCGTCCTCGAGAGTCTCGATGTGATTGGCGATCTTGTGAAGTCGCCGGACGATCTTTCCCTCGCCTGCGCGCAGGATCTTCTGCAGTACCACGATCTGAAGCTCTCCTGAGAGGTCAACGGGCCCGTCTGGGTCAGTGCGAGCCAGCCCCCATGGTAGGCGGAGTCACCTGGTCAGCCGGATGACGCCGTAGTCGTAACCCTTGCGTCGATACACCACGCTCGGAGCGCCACTTGCCTTGTCGGTGAACAGGTAGAAGTCATGACCGACCAGTTCCATCTCGAACAGTGCTTGTTCCACGCTCATCGGCTCGGCGGAGTGCTCCTTCTCCCGCACGATGCGACCCGGCAGGTGCTCCTCGACGAGGACCGCCTGATCGCCCTGATCGGCTGTGGCGTGCCCGTCGGCTGCCGCGTGCCCGTCACTGGAGGAGCTCATCGCCTCGGCCAGTGAGCCGGTCGGAACCTCAAAGCCCGCAGCGGCGACCGCAGCGGTGGCACTGGCCACGCTCGTCGGCGTGTGCCGGCCGTGGTGCACGCGCCGCCGGTCAGCACTTCGGCGGAACCGGTTCTCCAGCTTGGTGCACGCGTGGTCCAGGGCAGCGTAGAAGTCGCTCGCGCAGGCCTCCGAACGTACGGCGGGACCCCGGGACTTGCAGGTCAGTTCGATCCGCTGGCAGGAGTCCGATTGTCGGGGATTGCGCTCGTGCAGCAACTCGACATCGATCCGGATCAGCTTGTGGTCGTAGCGCTCGATCCGGCGCAGGCGTTCACCGACATGGGTACGGAAGTGCTCGGGGACCTCCACATTTCGGCCTCGGACAACGATTTCCACGCAAACTCCCATCGGTCGTGCGGGCGGGCCTGATCGACCCGGTGGGGATCGGGACCGACCTCTCGAGGTGCCGGAAGGGGCAGACAACACCACCTCTCCGCTTCCAGACGTGCACGGTGGGTGAACTGTGAACGCTAGTAGCTCGACCCGAGATGGGCC
>JALZDV010000017.1 GCA_030862345.1 Actinomycetota bacterium
AAGAACTCCAACTCGACCCGACCAAGGACTACCAGCCACAACCCAAACCGTGAACGATGTCCCAAGACACCTGTGCACGATGTCCCGAGACATCACACGGTGCGGGAGGGGGGAGTCGAACCCCCACGCCCGAAGGCACCAGATCCTAAGTCTGGCGTGGCTGCCGTTACACCACTCCCGCGCGAGGGCAGTCTAGGGATGGGTCGTCGCGGCATGGCGGCACGTGGCAGGCTTACCGACGTGGCCCGTGACCCGAAGCAGATTCAGGCTGAGATCGACCAAGCGCGAAACGCCCTCGCCGGAACCCTCGACGAGATTGCGTACCGAACCAGCCCCAAGAAACTGAGGGGCGATGCCCAGACTGCGGTCAAGGACTGGATCGCCTCGCCCAGTGGACAGCTAGCCATCCGCGTGGTGGCGGGGCTCGTGGTGTTGCGGGTGACCGTGAAAGTGGTTCGCAAGATCCGCAATCGATAGCCAGTGCCCAAGGTGTTCGGCGGAAACCGGCAGCGGATCGAGCCCGGGCCCGGACAGGAATCGGTCTGGGACTATCCGCGCCCACCCTCGAGCGAGCGGACCTCGCGGCGAGTCCGGGTCATGGTTGCCGGGCGGGTAATTGCGGACAGCACCCGGGCCTGGCGTGTCTGCGAGACCAGTCATCCGCCGGTGTTCTACGTGCCTCGTGAGGACATCGCGGACGATGTCCTGCGCCCTGCGCAAGGCTCGTCGTTCTGCGAGTTCAAGGGCACGGCGACGTACTGGTCGGTGCGGGTCGGGGACCGGGTCGAGCCCGAAGTGGGCTGGTCGTATGAGAATCCGAGCCCCGCCTACGCCGGCCTGACTGGTGCCGTTGCCTTCTATCCAGGGCGGGTGGACGAGGCTACCGTCGACGGTGAACGGGTGCGTCCCCAGGCTGGCGGCTTCTACGGCGGCTGGATAACCGACGAGGTCGTCGGTCCGTTCAAGGGAGAGCCCGGCACGTCGGGCTGGTAGGAGCGGGGCGACCGGTGGACATCCTGGTCTGGGTGATCGGCCTGATCAACCTGGCTCTCTTTTTGCTCATTTTCGTGCCACTGGCGCAGCGCTTGCTCGGCGTACGGTTCGGGCTGGTCCGGCTGGCGGCGGCGGGGCTACTCACCCTGGCCTTCCTCCCCGCCCTGGCCCGAGCAATCCTTGGCCCGGTCCCCCTGCAACCAGGTGCCGGCGTGTCGTTCCTGGCGCTCGTAGTGCTTATTTCGATCCTGATCGGCCTGGTGTTCCTGGTTGTCGCCGAGGCCGTCGTGCCCACCGGCTCGCTGCCTCGGGTCCGGAATCTTCGGCGTGACGTTCGTGGCCGATTCGCCCGTAGCCGGCGGTATGTGCAGATTCTGCGCATCGCGGTACGGCACGGGCTGGGCCCCTATCTGCGGGGCAGGCGTCGGCCGGGCGCGGAGAACCCAGCCGAACAGGCAGCGCTGGCCACGTCGTTGCGGCTGGCGCTGGACGAGGCCGGCGTCACGTTCGTCAAGCTCGGTCAGTTGCTCTCGACGCGCACCGACGTCATCCCGGAGGCCCTCGCCCGCGAGCTCAGCCGACTCCAGGACCAGGTCCGACCAGCCGAGTGGGTGCACGTCGAACAGGTACTCGTTGCAGAACTGGGCCGCGCGCCCGACGAGGTATTTGCCGAGTTCGACCGCACTCCGCTGGCCGCCGCCTCGATCGCGCAGGTGTACGGCGCCTGTCTGCCAGATGGTGAGCGGGTGGTCGTGAAGGTTCAGCGGCCCGACATCCGTCCGGTCGTCGAACGTGACCTCGACATCGTCGCCCGGATTGCGCACACCCTGGAGCGAAATACGGCCTGGGGTCCGGCGATCGGAACTCGAGCACTGGCCAATGGGTTCGCTCAGAGTATCCGGGAAGAACTCGACTTCGGCGTCGAAGCCTCGAACATGTCAGCGATCGCAGCCGGCGGATCCGCGCCCGATGGAGATGTCGTCTTTCCTGTGCCGCGCTTGAAGTACTCCTCACGCCGGGTCCTGACCATGCAACGCCTGGACGGCATCTCTCTGAGCGGCGCCATGCCGGTGATCAGCGAACGGGGACTCGACCCGGACGCGCTGGCAGAAAAGTTGTTGACCTGTCTGCTTCGGCAGATCGTGCTCGACGGGGTCTTCCACGCCGACCCGCATCCGGGCAACGTGCTGCTGCTGGCTGACGGGCGGCTCGGCCTTTTGGACTTCGGATCGGTGGGTCGACTCGATTCAGTGTTGCGCGAAGCCCTGCAACGGTTTCTGGTGGCGATCGACCACCGCGATCCACTGGGTGCGACTGACGCGCTGCTGGAGATCGTGGATCGACCGGAGGAGGTCAATCACCAGCAACTGGAACGGGCGGTCGGTCAGTTCATGGCCCGTCACCTGGGGCCCGGTTCCAAGGTGGGCGCGGCTATGTTCACCGAGTTGTTCCGGATCGTCGCCGCCCACGACCTCGGCGTACCACCGGAAGTGGCGGCGGTCTTTCGAGCCTTAGGCACGCTCGAGGGGACGCTGACCAGAATCGCACCGTGCTTCGACCTGGTCGCCTCCACCAGGCGATTTGCGACACGGCATGTCACCGCTCAACTGTCACCAGATCGACTGCGGGCCACCATGAGCGAGGAATTCGCCATCCTGTTGCCCATGTTACGTCGACTGCCCCGTCGTCTGGACCGGATCGCTGCCGCGGCCGAGCAGGGCCGACTCGGGATCAACGTGCGTCTGTTTGCCGACGAACGCGACCGCCGGGTGGTCACCGGCCTGCTCCAGCAGGTGCTGCTCACAGTCCTCGGTGCCACAGCGGGACTGATGGCTGTGCTGCTCCTCGGCACCGGTGGTGGACCGGCGGTGACGGCCTCGGTCAGTCTCTATCAGCTCTTGGGCTACAACCTGCTGGTGATCAGTGTTGTGCTCGTCCTCAGAGTGCTGATCCTGGTGTTCCGACCTCCGGACTGAATCGGCACCGCTCGGTCAGTTCAGGCCTAAATCGCGGCGGAGCTTGGTGACGTGACCGGTGGCCTTGACGTTGTAGAACGCCTGCTCAACGGTGCCGTCGGCATCGACTACGACCGTGGAACGGATCACGCCGGTGATCGTCTTGCCGTAGCTCTGCTTCTCTCCATAAGCCCCGTAGGCCACCAGGGTGCAGCGATCGGGATCTGACAGTAAGGGAAAGCGCAGCCCTTCCTTCTGCGCGAACCGGGCCAGTGCCTCAGGGGCGTCCGGTGAAATCCCCACGACGGCGTAGCCCGCGGCACGGAGATCGTCGTCGGCGGTCTGGAAGTCGATCGCCTGCGTCGTACATCCTGGGGTCATCGCCTTGGGATAGAAGTAGATGATCGTCTTCTTCCCCTTGAGGTCGGTCAGGGTCACCTGGCTCCCGTCGGCGGCTGTCAGGTTGAAGTCCGGGGCGCGGTCACCCGGGGAGAGTTGTTCGCTCACCCGGCCACCGTATCGGTCTCAGTTGCGAGCGAAGGGCGGTGGCCCGAGGACAGAGGCCGGGGGTGTGCAAGCACAGCAGGCGGGCCGTCTCGGAGACCACCATAGGCGTGGGGACACCGCGAGGAGCGACGGTCAGACCGCCGGCCGACACACGGTGGTCCTGACCGTCCATATGCATGAGGATCTCGCCGTCGAGGACGTACATGCTCTCGTCGGACGGATGAGTGTGCAGTGGCGCACCTTCCCGCGCTCCATCAGGTCCTCGAAGAGTGCGCGCGGACGATCGGAGTGGGGGTGCTCATGCTGGCCATGTGTGTTCCTCACATGCTCGATGCTCCTCTTATGGAATCGATGTTCCATGATAGGATTTTAGTACCATCAAGCCGGTGTCAACCCGTAACGAGGTCACCTCACGCACCACCCTCGCGTCGTAACGCTCCGGCACTCGTCGGGGCGCCGCAGGGACGCGTCATCGAGACAGTCGACGTGCAGGCCTACGCCCCAAACAGCGGCTGACAGAGGTACTGAACGCCTGAGTCGCGGTTTGCTTGCACATACCGGATTTCGGGTCAGTGATCCAGTGCGGACTGCATTGCCCCGGATATCGCACGATGCCGTGCCAGCATCTCGTCCAGCCCCCCGCGTACGGGCAGGCCGTCCAGGACGACGGGGTGACCGGCGACGACGGTGTGTCTGGCCACACTCGGCCCACAGCGCAGCCACGCCTCGATCGGGTCACTGAGCGCGCCGGCGAAGGCCGGACCATCCAACGACCAAACCACCAGGTCCCCGCAGGCCCCGAGAGACAACTCGCCGATCTCGCCGGTCCGGCCGAGGCAACCGGCTCCACCCCGGGTCGCGATCTCCAGCGCATCCCGGGCCGACATCGCTGCCGGCCCGTGCCGCAGCTTGCCCTGCAGCATCGCCGTGCGCGCTTCCAGCCAGAGTGATGCGCTGTCGGCCGAGGAGGATCCGTCGCAGCCGAGCCCGACCGGCGCACCGGCCGCCCGTAGCTCCGCCACCGGAGCCAACCCGCTGCCCAGGATCATGTTGCTGCTCGGGCAGTGCGCGGCGCCCGTCCCCCAGGCGCCCAGGCGGGCCACCTCGGAGGGCTCTGGCCAGACGCAGTGCGCGATCCACGACCGCGAGGAGCCCCAGCCAACGTCCTCGAAGTAGTCAACCGGACGTCGGCCGAAGGTTTCCAGACAGAAGGCGTCTTCGTCCTTGGTCTCGCAGAGGTGCGTGTGCAGTCGCACGTCCAGGCGTTCGGCCAGTTCGGCCGTGGCCTTCATCAGCTCGGTGGACACCGAGAACGGCGAACACGGAGCCAGCGCGATCCGCAACATGGACGCCGGTGACCGGTCGTGGTGCAGTTCGACCAGGCGCTGGGAGTCGGCCAGGATCGCCTCGTCGTGCTGCACGACCAGGTCCGGTGGCAGGCCGCCGTCCTTCACCGACAGGGACATCGAGCCGCGGGTGGGATGGAACCGCATCCCCAGCTCCTGGGCGGCGCGGATCTCGGCGGTGATCAGGTCACCGGCATCCTTCGGATGCACGTAGAGGTGGTCGGTCGACGTCGTCGAGCCCCCTAGGGCGAGTTCGGTGAGGCCGACATACGCGCTGACGTAGGCGGCTTCCTCGTCCAGGCGCGACCACAACGGGTAGAGCGTGACCAGCCAGTCGAACAGGCCGCCGGTCAGTGCGGGGGCGAAGGCTCGGGTGAGGTTCTGATAGATGTGGTGGTGGGTGTTCACCAGCCCCGGAGTCACCAGACAGCCGTCAGCCTCGAGGCTGCGCTCAGCCGTGGGTTGTGGGTCGGTGGAGCCGCCGAGTGCGGTGATGACGCCGTCGCTGATGGCGACCCAGCCGCCGGGGACCTCCCGTCGCTGATCGTCGACTGTGGCCACGAGTGCGGCGTTGCGGACCAGCAGGTCGACCGCCGGTGTTGGGTGCTCGGTCATCCGGGCGATCATGCCCTGCCGAGATGCGCCGGTCGAGGACGCCGAGGTGGTCGAGCAGGCTTGAGGGCTGCCCGAGAACAGGATGTCGCCTAGGGTCGCCGTGTGCCCGTCCTCACGCCCAGCACAGTCGACGAGGTGCTCAGCCATCTCGGCGAGTGCCCCGACGCGCTGCTCCTGTCCGGGGGCACGGACGTCATGGTCGAGATCAACATGGCCCGTCGAAAGGCGCCGGCCGAGGTAGTGGCGCTGCGGCGAGTCCAGGAACTGCGGGTCTGGCGTCACGACCCGGCCACGAACGGAACCGCTGGCACCGCCACGATTGGCTCGGGGGTGCCCTACGCCGAGATGGAACGTGGCCGGCTGGCCGAGCTCTTCCCCGCTCTGGCCGAGGCCGCCCGTACCGTCGGCTCACCGCAGATCCGCGCTGCCGGGACGCTAGGTGGAAATCTCGGAACCTGTTCCCCGGCCGGCGACGGACTGCCAGTGCTGTGTGCCCTGGACGCGGTCGTGCAGCTGCGCTCGGCAGCCGGTGGGCGGGACGTCCCGGTCGCGGAGTTCATGGTCGGGGTGAAGAAGAACGTGCTCCAACCGGGGGAGTTGATCACCGGAGTGACGTTGCCCGTGCGCCGCGGCTGGCAGGGGTATTCGAAGGTCGGAGTCCGGAACGCGATGGTCATCGCCACGGTCTCGGCGTGTCTGGCGATGGATCAGGAGCGAGGTGCAGTGAGTGTCGCGCTAGGGGCGGTGGGGCCCACGATTCTGCGCTGCCGCGACGCCGAGAACTGGTTGGCCGGTGAGCTCGACCTGACTGCGGATCGGCTTGAGATCACCGACGGTGTGGCACGCGAGTTCGGACGGCGAGCCGCCGCCGACGCCCGCCCGATCGACGACCACCGCTCGACGGCTGCCTACCGGGGTCACGCCGTGGGTGTGCTGGCGAGCCGACTGCTGAGCAGGGCCGCGGCATGAGAGGCCGCACGAGAGGCAGCCACCTCCACCCATCCCG
>JALZDV010000035.1 GCA_030862345.1 Actinomycetota bacterium
CATCATCATCGCGGTCGTCTTCTACGCGCAGAACCCAACGTTCCTGTCCTCGCGGACATTGGTGAACATCACGCTCTTCGCGGCCCCGGTCGGCGTGATCGCCCTGGGCATCGTGCTGGTGCTGCTGCTCGGCGAGATCGACCTTTCGGTCGGTTCGGTGAGCGGTCTGTCGGCATCAGTCCTGGCCGTGCTCACCGTGTATCAGGGTTGGGCGACCTGGCTGGCGATCGTCGTCGCGCTGGGTGGTGGGCTGCTGATCGGTGCGGTGTACGGCGTGCTGTTCGCCAAAGTCGGGGTGCCGAGCTTCGTGATAACCCTGGCCGGGCTGTTGGCCTTTCTCGGCCTGCAGCTCGTCGTGCTCGGTCCCAACGGCACGGTCAACCTCGAGCCTGGTTCGTGGCTGACCGAGTTCGCCCGGTTCTCCTTCCTGTCGCCGGCAGCGTCGTACGTACTGGTCCTGCTGGTCGTCGCCCTGTACGCCGGCGGATCGCTGTACGGGATCGCCCGACGCAAGCGCGCCGGCCTGACCGCCCCTTCGACGACCGGCGTGATCATTCGGTCGATCCTGTTGGCGGTGGGTCTGGGCTATCTGGCGTACTACCTCAACATCGACCGCGGCATCGGCTACCTGCCGCTGCTGTTCGTTGCCCTGGTTGTGATCATGGATCTGGTGCTGCGCAAGCGGCGCTGGGGCCGGCACGTGTTCGCGGTCGGCGGCAACGTCGAGGCGGCGCGCCGGTCGGGTATCAACGTGACCGCGATCCGGATCTCGGTGTTCGCGATGACCGGGTTCTTCGCCGCGCTCGGCGGGTTGCTGGCGGCGGCCTACCTCACTTCCGTATCGCAGTCCACCGGTGCCACCGACACGAACCTCACCGCGATCGCTGCGGCTGTCATCGGTGGAACGTCGCTGTTCGGTGGCCGCGGGTCGGCGTACTCGGCGCTGCTTGGCATTATCGTGCTGACGATGATCGAGACCGGTCTGAACCTGATCCAAGTGGACTCATCGGTGCGGTTCATCGTCACCGGCGCGGTGCTGCTCCTGGCGGTGTCGATCGACTCGGTTGCCCGGCGGGCCCGTTCGACCAGTGGCCGAGGTTGACCAGGCCGCAGCGTATTGCGGGGTGAGTCCGTCACGATCGTCAGGTCGGGCACGCCGGTCGGCCCGATGCCTGACGCCGTAGAGGATTGCCGCTGGTCGCCGCGGGCCATGCGAACCGTTACATCCGCGCGGCCTCCGGGATGACCAGCTCGCCGATCAGTTCTAATGGGGTGATCTTGTAGACCTCCGGCACGATGCCATGTGCTTCGGAGATCCCCAGGCCGACGAGCCGCTGCAGGTCCTTGAGCAGCGCCTCCACGTTCTCGCCGCTGGTGCCCGGGTCGACGCCCATCATCACCGTCTTCTCGATGTCGTCGTAGTTGCGACCGACGGCGTCGCAGTGCGCGCGGAGGACGTCGAGCTTGTGCTCGAGTTCGGGGCCGTTGAACAGATTGCACGCCTGCGCGTACTGCGCGACCAGTCGTAGCGTCTTCTTCTCCCCGCCCCCGCCGATCAGGATCGGTGGGTGCGGCCGGGCCAACGTCTGCGGGGAGTTGAGCGTGCGGTCGAGTTGGTAGTGCTTGCCCTTGTACGGGCTGTCGTCCTCGCTCCACATCTGCAGGCAGATCTGCAGGGTCTCCTCGAGCCGTTCGAACCGCTCAGCAGTCGGCGGGAACTGCAGGCCGAGCCCACGGGCCTCCGCTTCATTCCAAGCGGCGCCGATGCCGAGCCAAGCGCGACCTTCGGAGAGAACGTCGAGTGTGCTGACGAGCTTGGCCAGCATTCCGGGCTCCCGGTAGACGACCGCGGTCACCCAGGCAACCAGCTCCATCCGTGACGTCTTAGCCGCCAGGAAGCCGAGCGTCGTGTACGCCTCGAGCATGTCGTGCTCCGGCGGGCCCAAGAAGCCGATCTGCCATAGATGGTCCATCACGCTCACCCGCGCGAACCCCGCGTCCTCAGCCGCGGTGGCGACCCGGCCCAGGTCGGCAGCGAGTTCCGGCGGCCCGCCGGGCCAGGTGAAGTCCGCGATGTGCAGGCCGATCTTCAAGCGTTCCTCCAGAAGTGTCTTCTCTTTTCAACACGGACCGATTTCGACGGTAGGCCTTTGAGCGCGCTCGAAGTCAACCCGCGTTTGGGCCGGTTCCCCCACGCCATTGGGCCGGTTTGGTAGCGAACCGCCCTTTCAGGGCTTGGGCGGTCGAGCCGGGAGCTGGACCCGCAGGATCGTGTTCCCAGGTCGGGAGTCGATGCTGATCGTGCCGCCGTGCCGCTGCTCGACGATGCGCCGGGCGATGTCGAGGCCCAAACCGGTCCCCTTGCCAACTTCTTTGGTCGTATAGAAGGCCTCGAACGCGCGTGCGGCCACCTCCGGTGGCATACCCGGGCCGGTGTCGCCGATCTCGACGATGACCCCGTCGCCGTCCGCCCGGGTTGCCACCCGGAGAGTGCCCTTACCGTCCATCGCCCCCGCGGCGTTGTCGATGAGATTGGTCCATACCTGGTTGAGTTCACCGGCGTACGCCTCGATCCGGGGTACGTCCGGCCGATACTTGCGCTCGACGGTGATCCCCTCGCGGAGCTTGTGGCCGAGCATCACCAGGCTGCTCTCAAGGCCTTCCGTCACGTCGATCTCCTGCATCGACGCGCGGTCCATCTGTGAGTGGGACTTCATCGCGGCGACGAGTTCGGAGACGCGGCGGGTCGACTCCTTCACCTCCGAGAGCAGCGTGTCCACCAGTAACGAACTCGCCACCCATTCCAGGCCCGGCTCCAGTGCGGTGTCCTTGAGGACGGTCGCGGCTCGCTCGCACCAGGCGAGGTCCGCTCCGGCCGCGGCCAGTGGCGGGGCGATGACCCACTCCCGCTCGACCCCGTGGTCGGTGAGCCACGACGACAGGGCCTCTTCCTGGTCGGCCAGGTCAAGTGGGTCCACCGGCTCCATCGCGGTCGGGGCGCTCGAACCGGGCTGGATCTCCCGTCGCAGGGCATCCAATTCGGTGAACTGTGCAGCGGAGATCTCGTCGTGCGCGAGCCGGCCGAGGGACGAGAGCAGGGTTTGGCAGGCGCCCTCGAGGGAGTCGACCGCCCGCGTCGCAGCTGCTGCCGGGTTGTTGATCTCGTGCGCGAGCCCGGCGGCCAGGGTGCCGAGGGTGACAAGTGACTCCCGCTGTCGAGCCGTCGCCTCGACGGTACGCATGGTGCCGTACACGCCCTCGATGAGGTGGCCGGCGAACGGGAACCACGCGTTGGATCGTTCGCGCAGCGCCTCGGACGGCACCCGCAGCACCCGCCCGTCGGCGACGCAGCGTCCGGTCGCGAGGTAGACGCCCTGTTGGTCCCAGGCGCGGAGCCCGCCGGCCCAGCGACCCGGTACGTCCAGCCGCCCGATCACGGTGTCCTCGCGGCCGATGTGCCGCGAGAGCTCGATGGCACCCTCGACGAGGACCCACCAGTAGTCCGCGTGCTCGCCTTCTCGCCACAAAGCGATGCCGGGCTCGATTCGTACCTCGGTGCCGGCCTCGATCAGCTCCCCGAGCTGGCTGTCGGTCAGCCCGTCGAACAGGCTGAGGGAGCGGAGATCCTCGACCTTCATCAGATCGTGGCCAGGTAGCGGTGCACGAGGTAGATGGCCATCGCACCCTCGCCGACGGCAGAGGCCACCCGCTTCATCGAGTCGAGTCGTACGTCGCCGGCCGCGAAGACACCGGGCACGCTCGTCTCGAGTGCGAAGGGTGAACGGGGCAACGGCCAACGCTGGATTCCGTTGTGCGTCAACAGATCCTGGCCCGTGACGACGAATCCCTTGGCGTCGCGGGCGACGTCGGGGCCGAGCCACTCGGTGCGCGGTGACGCGCCGATGAAGACGAACAGCCAGCTCGACGACACCTCTTCCTCGGCGCCGGAATCCCGGTCGGCGAGCGTGAGCGCCTCGAGGTGGTCCTGGCCGCGCGCCGCCACCACCTCGCTGCGATAGCGGACCTCGATATTTGGTGCCGCAGTGATCTTGTCGATCAAGTACTGGGACATCGTGGCCTCGAGGCTGGCAGCCCGTACGACCAGAACGACGCGCTTGGCGTAGCGAGCCAGGTTCATCGCGGCCTGCCCGGCGGAGTTGGCGGCCCCGACGATGTACACGTCGTCGCCCTGGCACTGGCTCGCGTCGCTGGCGTTGGCACCGTAGTAGACGCCCCGGCCGTTGAGCTCATCGACGCCGGGTGCCTCCAGGCGACGATAGGCCACGCCGGTCGCGACGATGAGCGCACGCGTCTCGATCTCCGCCGAGCCGTCGAAGAGGACGGCGTGTATGGGCCCGCGGGTCTCGAAGCCAACTACCTCACGCGCGAGGACCATCTCGGCGCCGAAACGAGTCACCTGGGCGATGGCGCGCTGGCTGAGATCGGAGCCGGTCAGTCCCTTGGGAAAGCCGAGGTAGTTCTCGATCGCGGCGCTCTGACCCGCCTGACCGCCGGGTGCCTCGCGCTCCACGACGACAACGCTCAGCCCTTCCGACGCGGCGTACACCGCGGCGGCCAGCCCGGCCGGGCCGCCGCCGACGATGCACACGTCGTACAGCGGCCGCTCGGCTCTCGTCCGCAGGCCGAGCGCGCCGGCGAGATCGAGCGTGGATGGCGAGCGAAGGGTGTCTCCGTCGGGGATGAGCACTAGGGGGAGGTCGGCCTGTTTTGCGTCGGCGAGTTCGCTGAGTCGCACGGCCTCGGGGTCGCGCTCGATGTCGAACCAGCGGTAGGGCACGTAGTTGCGGGCTAGGAACGTCTTGATGTCGTGACTTCGGTCGGACCACCGGTGCCCGATCACCCGTACGGCAGACGTGTGGTCCGGATTCGCCTGCCGCCAGTCGCCGAGCAAGTCGTCGATGATCGGGAAGAGCCGATCCTGTGGAGGATCCCAGGGCTTGAGCAGGTAGTAGTCGAGGCCGATGTCGTTGATCGCCTTGATGGCGACGTCGGTGTCGGCGTAGGCGGTGAGCAGCAGGAACTTCGCGCCCGGTGCATGGGTTTGGGCCCGCTCGAGCATCGCGATGCCGGTCATCTCGGGCATGCGTTGGTCGGCTGCGATCAGCGCCACTGGTTGGTTGCGCAGGGCGAGCTTCGTCAGTACGTCCAGCGCCTGCCGTCCGGACGTCGCCCGAACGATGCGGTAGTCGGCGCCGTAGCGGCTGCGCAGGTCGCGAGAGATCGCCGCAGAGACCATCGGATCGTCGTCGACGGTCAGGATTGCGGGTTTGCTCATGAAATCAGCCTTCTGGCGGCCCAGTTGTTAACGGAAGGAGATAGCAGGGATGAAGGAGTGGGCCCGCCGAGCATAACTGCGGATACCGGTCCTGGCCGGTTCGCTGGGCTGCCTGACACGTCTGTCGCAGCGCTGCAAACGTGGCGGCCGATCCTTTTTGCTTGGGTCCTCAGTCGTACGGATCGGTGAGTACCGGTTGGGCTTCGACGACCTCGATGTTCTGGGTCGCTCCGACCGTGGTCACCGAGCCCGGGACCGCGTACGGCCCGTTGCCGTCGTAGGTGTAGGTGGCCGTCCAGACGGTCTCGAGTGAGGCTGGGTACGAGCCGCGCTGCAGATAGGTGTGGGTGACGGTCTGGTTCGGGTACGGCGCACCCGGGTCGACACTGAGGACCGCCTCGCCCTCGGGGGATGCGGTGTCCCCGGTATGCCAGATGAACTGCTCGACACCGGTGTTGATCGCGACGCTGTAGCCACGGACGTCCACGACGTACGAGCCGGTGATGGGCTCGGTCGTGTAGAAGATCTCCGGCAGATTCACCAGCCCGAGGTCCGGCGGCTGGTAGCTGAACCCCAGACCCGGAATCGGCAGGCCCTGGAAGTACGTAGCGACCTCCTCCGGTGACGGCGGCGGGTCGAGTGCCGAAACCTCAACGCAGCCCTCTAACCAGAGAGTCATCTCTCCGTATGGTTGACCGATGGCGACACCTGGAGGTGGCGCTTGGGCGGGTGGCTCGTTCAGGCCGTACTCCGGGGGCGGCAAGGTTCCGGCCGGCTGTGCAATCGGCTGCCGATAGATGTAGTAGTAGAGGTTCAGCTGCCCCCCATTAGCATCGCATGTGGGAACTGTCTGGCACTCACCATCCACGTCATCATTCTGGACGCAGTAGGGAACCAGGAAGTACGTATAGAACTGAGGAGCAGGCGAATCATTCGTCGCTGAGAACACTTTGTATCCAAGAACATTCACGTGCTCAGCAGACTGGCTCTGCTCCGCGTAAGGAAATGGTTGCACCTCACACTCGAAGACTCCGCAGTCTTCCGGAGGGGCGGCTGATGCAATAGGCACAAGCAGACCATGGAAAACTAACGCAACGAAAAGTAACGCAACACAAATAAGCCCGACGCCACGGATCATGCGACAACCAGACTGAGAGATGCGACATGCCACGAGAGCTGTGCCGGGAACCAGGCCACCGACACCGAGAAACTCAAGTCGTAAGTAGGATAAGACCGTTCAGCCACTGGGCTGCCCGCATCTAGAACAGTAAGTGCCGACCCCGTACCACCGGAGTTGATACGAGCGCCAGGACCACCTTGCACGTCTGAGCGAAGCTGCACACTCAGCGTGTCCTGAGCAATGGTCGTAATGCCCCCTTCGTATTTCAGGCCGGCTGCTCGGTCCGCGTCGTACATCTCGACTCTGTCTTCACATCCCTGACAATCGGGCCCGGCCAGAAGGCGGATCGGCTCGGAGTCCAACGTTTCGGTGGTCTTGTTCAGCAGGTCTATGT
>JALZDV010000039.1 GCA_030862345.1 Actinomycetota bacterium
GGAGTCCCCGGCGGCGACTTGCCCGGCGCGATAACTGGGTTCCTCGAAGCCCTCGACGAAATCAGCGTCGCCCCGATCCCGAGCGACCTCGATCAGCTTCGGCAGCGGGCTCAGGACGTCGGTGCGCGCTTGGCATCGGCCGCACCATGACCGTGCTTGGATGAGCCCGTGGTGGAGTTGATCCAGGCCGAGATGGTGTCCAACGTCTGGAAGATCATGGTTGCGGTGGGTGACCAGGTCGCGCCGGGGGACACGGTGGTCATCCTCGAGTCCATGAAGATGGAGATACCGGTCGTGTGCGAGGCCGGTGGAGTCATCACCGAGATTGCCGTGCACGAGGGCGAGGTCATCCAGGACGGGGACCTCATCGCGGTCATCGACAGCGCTCAATCCGCGTAATCACTCAAATCCAGTACGTAGGCCAACAACCTCTCCTCGGGCATCGGCGACCAGTCCAGGTCAGGGGCTCGGCGGAAGCCCAGGGCATGGTATCTGCGATGAGCGGCGGTCATGTTGTCACCGGTCGAGAGCACCATCCGGCGTTTGCCAGCCGCACGAGCACGGGTCAGGCACTCCTGGATCAGGGCGGTACCGACCCCCCTGCCTCGAGCTTCCAGACCTACCGCGAGCATCCGGAACTCGGCCTCATCCTCGGCGAGTGCCAGTTCGGCGTACGGACCTCCGTTCAGCACCAAGGCGACCGCGCCGAGGAGCCGATTCTGATCATCCACTGCGACGATGACGTCGGTGTGCCGGGCTCTATTTTCGGCGTCGGCCAGGATCACCGAATACGCCTCAGGAGCCAGCCGCTCCGCCTGGTATGCGGTGACGGTCAAGGCACCGACCGCGGCCAATTCCTCCGGTCGGGCGAGGCGGATCGTGGTGGCCGTCACGACCGGAAACCTACGCCGCACGTCCGAAACCGACATTAAGCTGACCCGGTCATGTCCGCGCTGACCGATCTGCTCAGCGAGCAAACCGACCTGGGGCCGGGTGCCGCGGCGCATCTGCAGCAGCTTGTCGGTGATTGGCAGATTCTTGCCGACCTCGCGTTCGCCGATCTGCTGTTGTGGGTCCGTACGTCGGATGGCGGACTTCTGTGCGTGGGACACGTGCGCCCCACCACCGCGCCGACTTCGCATCCGGAACATGAGGTCGGTCGTCGAGCCGCCACAGGGGAGCTCAGCTGGCTCGATCGAGCCCTCGATACCGGCGGCATGATCCGAGATCGGGATCCTCAGTGGGACAGCGGGATACCGATCCGACCCGAAGGGTTCGCCGTACGGCATGTTGGTGAAGTGATCGCAGTGGTCGGCCGAGACACGAACCTGCACTCCCCCCGCGCGCCTTCAGAGTTGGAGCTGGCCTATCTCGACGCCGCAGGGGAGTTGCTCCACATGGTGACCGAGGGGAGCTACCCGGCGCCCGAGGGTGGCAACTCTGATCCCCTGGGACCGCGCGTCGGTGACGGGTTCGTCCGCCTCGATACCGCCCGCGTGGTGCGCTACGCCAGCCCCAACGGGCTCTCGGCATTCCGGCGCATGGGAATGACCGCAGACCTACGCGGCCGTGACCTCGCAGAAGTGGGTCAATCACTGCTGGCCGACGAACCCCAGGGCAGCGAGTCAGATGATGCTGCCACGACGATCGGCGGACTTCGCCGGGCATTGGCCGCCGAGCGGCCGCAAACGGGGGAGTTGTCGACCCGAGCGGCAACCCTGGTCTACCGCGTCATCCCGCTGAGTCGGCGCTCGGCCACATCGGGCTCGATCGTGCTGCTGCGGGACATGACCGATCTCCGGCATCGCGATCTGGCGCTGCAGTCCAAGGATGTCTCGATCCGCGAGATCCATCACCGGGTCAAGAACAACCTGCAGACGGTTGCGGCGCTGCTGCGCCTGCAGGGCCGCAGGATGCACCACCCGGCCGCCCGAGCGGCCTTGGCGGAATCGGTCCGGCGGGTGTCCTCGATCGCCCTCGTGCACGAGACGCTGGCTGCGTCACGGGATGGCGCGGCCGACCTGGACGACATCCTGGACTCACTCGTCCCGATGATCAGCGAGGTCAGCGCCGCTCGCCCGGGCGTCACGATCGAACGGGAGGGCAGCCTGGGCGAGTTGTCTGCTGAACTGGCCACCCCGCTGGTGATGGTGCTGACTGAACTGCTGCACAACGCGGTCGAACACGGCTTCGCTGATCGAGACACGGGCAGCGTGCTGATCGCGACCGAACGCAGCTCAGGTCAGATGACCGTCCGGATCAGCGACAACGGCAAGGGCTTACCACAGGGATTCTCGCTTGAGGCCAGTGACTCACTCGGCCTGCAGATCGTCCGGACGCTGGTGGAATCGGAGCTGCGGGGCTCCATCCGGCTCGGCCGCCGGCGTGGGGACTCCCGCGGTTCGGGGACCGAGGCCGTCCTCACTGTCCCGTTGCCGCGCTGAACCGGGTCCTCGTGCCGAACTGCAGGGTGGACTAAGCGGTGTGCGCGCGCGGTCTTGCGCTACGCCGCTTGAGGGCGCGGCGCTCGTCCTCGGAGAGGCCACCCCATACGCCGGAATCCTGTCCGGTGGCCAGCGCCCATTCCAGACATTCTCGAGCGGCCGGACAACGACGGCATACTGCCTTGGCCTGTTCGACCTGCAGCAGCGCCGGGCCGGTCGTCCCGATCGGGAAGAACAGCTCGGGATCCTCGTCGCGGCACAGGGCGCGGTGGCGCCAATCCATCAAAACACTCACTCTCGCCTTGGAACTGCACGAAACAAACCCGTACAACGCGCGACGGGTTTGTTCGATACGGTGGGTCTCAGTCACCCGTTAACCATCCGACCAGCCCGTAAACGCGCTGCCTCTTTGTGAATGCTTTCACGAGTGGGCTCGATGTCAAGGCCTTAGATCCAACCGATCCCGGCCCGGTGAGCAACTTCACGGGGAGGTCAACCCGCGCAGCTAACGCGAGCTCGATGTGTCGAGGGGAGCAGGCTGGGCAACCACCCGGAGGGCATTCGGGACACTACGCAGGATCAGCTCTTGGCGATGCCCTGCCCAGTCGCCGTCGACCTGCCAGTCCAGGGGCGACTGAGCCCGAAGCCTGATCCAGGCCACATCGTGGGCGCTGAGCAGTCGGACACCGCTCGGGCCCCGACCCGGGCGCATGCTCTGGCGGACGTGCCCGAGCATCCGCAGAACGCCGACCTTGCGCATCGCAAAGACATCCAGCCCGGCATCCAGGCTCGCCTCCGGGCTCGGGGCGACCGGCCAGGAACGTAGGTAGGTCCAGGGATTCACGTTGCTCACCAGACAGAGAAAGACCCCGGCTACCGGCTGGTGTCCGGGCACCTCCACGGTCATGTGCGGATGGCGTCGCCCCGGCCCGGTCAAGAACTCCGTGACGGCCGCGCCAATGTAGAGGCCGGCCGAGGAACGGCGTCCGGCAGCTCGGCGCCGCTCCACGCGAGCGATCACGTCAGCGTCGAAGCCCAACCCGCTGGTGAAGGTGAACCACCGCTCGTCCGCTTTGCCCAACGAGACGAGCCGGGTCAGATCGGCGCGCAGCAGGTCCAGGATCTCGGCGGTGGCCTCGATGGGGTCGCGGGATAGGCCAAGGGCGCGAGTGAAGACGTTGGTCGAGCCGCCGGGTACCGCTGCCAGGCGTGGCACATCCGGCCCGGGCCCTGCCGATAGCAGCCCGTTGACGACCTCGTTGATCGTGCCGTCGCCGCCGAGGGCGACGACCACATCCAAGCCGTCGCGACGGGCCTGCTCGGCCAGTTCATGGCCGTGGCCACGGTGGGTGGTCTCCACGACGTCGACCTTGACCTCGCTGGCCAGTGCGCGCGCGAGGACGTTGCGAGTCTTGACCGTTGTGGTCGTGGCCACCGGGTTGACCACCAGAATCGCGCGCACGAGAGGTCAGGCTACCCAGTCTGGGGCGGGGGCCGGAGCCAGCGCGTACGGTCGCGTCGTGGTCGAGCAAGCCCGCGCAAGCGAACCGGTGCCGACCGAGGTACGCCGCGCGGCCGCGATCGTGGTACTGGAGGGGTTGGCGGTGCTGGCGCTGGCGCCGATCCTGCTCGTGGGCGGAATCCTGCTGGGTCGCCCAGACAGCCTCGGCCGAGCCTGGGCCGAAGTCATCCTGGCCATCGCGGCCGGAGCGTTGATCCTGTTCCTGGCTCGCGCGCTGTCGAAGGCGGCCGGCTGGAGCCGAGCACCGGTGCTGGTGATCCAGATTCTCGCGATGCCGGTCGGCTACTCCCTGGCCTTCCCGTCGCAGCAACCGCTGTACGGACTACCCGTGCTCGCCGCCGGGGCCACCGTGCTCTATCTGCTGTTCACCCCCGCTGGGCAGCTGGCCTTCTTCCAGCGCCGCTGAGTGCCACCCGCTGCCGGCCAGATCGGCCAGCGCCTGGTCAGTGAGTCGGAAGACGGTCCACTCGTCCATCGGCACGGCGCCCAGCGCGCGATAGAACGCGATCGAGGGCTCGTTCCAATTGAGCACCCACCAGTCCAGCCGTGGGTACCCGCGGGCAACGCACTCCCGGGCCAGCGCGGCCAACAGGGACTTTCCGACCCCCGATCCACGGTGCTCGGGCGTCACGTAGAGGTCTTCGACATAGATTCCGTGCCGCCCGCGCCAGGTCGAGAAGTTGCGGAACCACAGGGCGAAGCCGATCACGTTGCGGTCCACCTCGGCCACATGCCCGTACAGGCTGACCTCCGTCCCGAAGAGGGCCTCGTGTAGCTGATCGTCGGTCATCTGAGCCTCGGTGGGGGCGCGCTCGTATTCGGCAAGGTCGCGCACCAACTGGCAGATGCGAGGGACATCGTCGGGGCGCACGCGCCGTACCGAGTCACTCGGGCGACTCACGCTGCAGGAACGGTCATCCGGGCAGGTAACAGCACCGGGATCGCGAGATAGCTGTAGGCGACCACGCAGCCGGTGAACGCGGGATCGATGGTGAACCCCACGGCCAGTACTGCGATGAACGCGATCAACCCGTAGGGCCGCCGGCTCTTCGGGCTGATCAACGAGCGGAAGGACCGGTACCTGACCGAGGAGATCATCAGCAGCGCCGGGACTGCCATGATGACGACCGCGAGGAAGCGCTGGGCGTCGGTTTCAGGTGCCGGGAAGGCAAAGACCGAGGCGATGAGGACCCCGGCCGCACCCGGGCTGGGCAGCCCGTTGAAGAAGCGCTTGTCTGCGGTCGGATCGATGGTCACGTTGAACCGGGCTAGCCGGATCGCGGCGCAGGCGAGCCAGAGGAAGCTGGCCAGCCAGCCCACCGGAGCCACGCTCAGGTCGCCGCCGGAGAGCACTGTGAAGGACAGGATTGCCGGTGCCACTCCGAAAGAGACGAGGTCGGCCAGCGAGTCGAACTGCAATCCGAACGGCGTGACGCTCCGGACCAGTCGGGCAACTGCTCCGTCGGTGATGTCCAAAACAATCGAGATCCCGATCAGGACGGCAGCGAGCTGCGGCCTACCGGTGATGGCCATCAGGACACTCAGAAAGCCTGATGCCATGTTGAGCAGGGTGAACAGGCTCGGGAGCAGGCCGAGCAACCGCCGACGGGGATCAGTGGTGACCTCGAGATTGGAACGCAGGCCCATCCGGCGGGCAACCAGACTCGAGCGGGCACGCAGGCGCGATCCGTCCTGCTGCACCGAGGACTCGGGGCGATCGAGGCGGCGCAACATCTGGGCGGTACACCTCCTGCCGATCTAGAACATGTCCGGCTAGGTCGTTTGCCGACTCCGTGGGGGACGCTCGCCCCACCGTGCGATGACGGTCTCCCCGCCTCGGACCCGGTCCCCACGTGCTGCAATGACCGTACAGTCTCGGGGCACGAACACGTCCATACGCGAGCCGAACTTCATCAGACCGATCCGCTGGCCGGTGTCCAGGTGGGCTCCCACCTGGGTCCGGGTGACGATCCTGCGGGCCATCACGCCGACTATCTGGCGGAACACGACCTCCCGCTCGCCGTCCCGCAGCCAGATCTCGCTTCGCTCGTTGTCCAGTGAGGACCGCTCCCGGTATGCAGCCAGGAACGTCCCAGGTCGGTAGTCGCACCGGGTCACCGAGCCGCGGTAGGGCGAGCGGTTCATGTGCACGTCGGCCGGTGAGAGGAAGATGCTCACCTGCTGCCAGTCGCCCGGTGGGGCGACATCTGGTTCCGGATCGCCGGCGACGACCACCAGGCCGTCGGCTGGTGCGACAACGTCGTCCTTGGGAGCAGGCACCAGGTCGCAGTTTCGGTCGGGATCCCGGAAGAACAACGTCATGAAACCGGCGACAGCAGCGAAGGGCAGTGCCAGCCATCGACGACCAACCAGCACCAGTAGTGCGGTCGGCAGTGCGCAGCCAGCGATGAACGGCCGGCCCGCGGGGTCGATCCTGAAGCGCCCAGGCTGACCCGCGCTGCGCGGGCTGGTGAGGGTCTCAGGCAGCGTTCTTCGTCTCCCAGAAGATCTCGGCGATCCGGTCGATCTGATCGAGCAGGCCCTGCGCCTTGCCGGCGTCCATGTTGCCCTTGGTGCCGCTGGCCCCGGCGGCCTTGGTGGCCTCGTTGAACAGCTGGTGCAGTTCTGGGTACTTCTCGAAGTGCGGCGGCTTGAAGTAGTCGGTCCAGAGCACCCAGAGGTGGTGTTTGACCAGGTCGCTGCGCTGTTCCTTGATCAAGACGGCCCGGGTACGGAACTCCGGGTCGTCGTTCTCGGCGTACTTCTGGCAGATCTTGAGTACCGAATCGGCTTCGATCCGGGCTTGCGCGGGGTCGTACACACCGCAGGGCAGGTCACAGTGCGCCTCGGCGACGACGTGCCCGAACAGGCGGCGAAGAGTGCGATGCGTGCGCATGAAAGACCTCCGGATGACTAACAGGAGACGATGTGGGTCGAGATTCCGACCCTACATCGGAACGGACGAGCGCCGAGGCGAGGTGAGATGTGCTCGGAAACCCCGGCGGTGCGACGAATGCCGATCGATCAGGTCGGGATGCGCTTCCATGGTTGGCGTTGGTGACCGTGCGAGGACCGTCCATGGCGCCTGCGGTGCGCTCAGGCGACCGACTCTTGGCACGGCGCGTTCGGGTTACTGCGCGCATTCGGATCGGTGCGGTGGTCGTCGTCGGCTGGGCGGTGCATCCCGGCATGCTGGCGGTCAAGCGGGTCGTCAGGCCGGTCGGCACCGGGTACTGGGTAGAGGGCGACAACCCATCCGCCAGTGACGACAGCCGCTCGTACGGACCCGCCACCGTGCTGGCCGTTGTGCTGGGCCGCTGTTGGCCTTGGCCGCCGCGGATCTCGGCTACCCTGCGCCGGTGACGAGTTCGGGGACACCCGACCACGACCGGGAGATATTCGCCGTCCACGAGGGCGGCAAGTTGGCGGTATCCAGCTGCTCGCGAATCACATCCGTCGAGGATCTGGCGCTGACTTATACCCCCGGGGTGGCAAAGGTGTGCCTGGCCATTGCGGCGGAGCCGTCCTTGGCCCGGCGATATACCTGGGTTCCGCGGGTGGTCGCCGTCGTCACTATGGGACGGCTGTGCTGGGTCTGGGTGATCTCGGTCCCGTCGCGTCGTTGCCCGTCATGGAGGGCAAGGTGTGTCTGTTCACCGAGCTCGCCGGTATCTCGGCCGTTCCGATCGTGCTGGCCACGAAAGATGTCGACGAGATTGTCGAGACCGTCGTACGGATGGCTCCGTCGTTCGGTGGCATCAACCTCGAAGACATCAGTGCCCCACGATGTTTCGAGATCGAGCGACGGCTCAAGGAGCGTTTGTCCATTCCGGTGATGCACGACCGATCAACATGGGACAGCGATCGTCGTACTGGCTGCCCTGCGTAACGCCGCTCGCGTCACCGGGCGAACTCTCGGGATCTGCGTGCTGTTGTGGTGGGTGCCGGTGCCTCCGG
>JALZDV010000073.1 GCA_030862345.1 Actinomycetota bacterium
GCTACTACCCGGGATCAGGTGATGACCCCGATTCTGGAGACGACGAACCCGAACTCATTCTGGACCTCGACGTCCGATTCGGAAACGCGGAGGTGACCCGTGTCGGCTGACCAGACACCGCCACAGCGTCGGGTCGATGTCGTCGCCCTCGTGGCCGGGGTGCTCTTCGTGTTCTACAGCGTCATCTCGTTGACCGTGGGGTCCCTCGACCTTCCGCAGTTCGGTGCGGCCCCGCTGTGGTTGCTCCTGATCACGGTCGGTGTGGTCCTACTCGTCAGTGAACTGCGCAGCCGCAAGGACAAGCCGGCCCAGACCACCTCATCGCGGGGCTCGGCGGAGCTGGACGGCTGGGATCAGGATCCCTACCGCTGAAGACGGCGAGAGGCAGCGACGGCTCAGGGCCGGTGAGCGCAGTGCTCACCGGCTCTGCAGCGCGTCCAGGGCGACCGCCATCGCGGCCGCCACCCGGAAGTCCAACCGCTGATCGGGCACCGTCACGGTGTATCGATCTCGGATGGCCTTCTGTCGCTCGCTGATCAAGACCGGCTGGTTGGTCGCCTTGTCCAGGAAGTCGAAGTGGAAGACGAATGGCACCCAGACGTCACCCAGGTAGGGAATGAGCGTCCAGATCCGGCGCAGGACGGCGATCAACGGCCGGCGTTCCTGACCGAGCGCCTCCACCCCGGGTGCGGACAGATGCCACGTCGAGCGCAGCAGGCTGGCGCCGAACTCCTTGCTGAACATGCCGAGCGGGACCCCGCGCTCGTCGAAGACGTCGTGCTGAGCATGCACGTCCAGGCGTTGCCGGGCCTTGAAGGAGAAGACCGGCCGGCTCTTGCCCTCGTCGGCGAAGAAGACGACCTCCTCCTTGAGCTTCATCCGCTTCTGCTCGGCGAGAGCAAGCAGAGCACCCTCGCTGCCGTCGGGATTCGCAGCCCGGATCTCGTAGCGGTTGACCATCACCGTGATGCGCTGCCGGATGAAGAACCGGGGCACATACATCACGCCCGGCTGCTGCGATGGTCCCTGCTGGTACGGCGACGGTTGTTGCTGGTACGGCGACGGTTGTTGCTGGTAGGGCGACGGTTGTTGCTGGTAGGGCGGCGGAGCCGGCTGGTAGGTCGGTGGCCCCGGTTCGTACGGCGGTCGACCCTGTTCATAGGACGGTGGCATCGACATGTTTCGCACTCCTCTTTCTCCGATCTCGCCGGGTCATCTCTCTTGTCGACGGTTTCCGACGATGAGGTCAGGTCTCAGTCGGAGTTCCTCCCGGCCTTCCTACTCCCACTCGATGGTTCCCGGTGGCTTGCTGGTCACGTCGAGCACCACGCGGTTGACCTCAGGGACCTCGTTGGTGATCCGGGTCGAGATCAACGCCAGCACGTCGTACGGGAGCCTGGTCCAGTCAGCGGTCATGGCGTCCTCGCTCGAAACCGGCCGCAGCACGATTGGATGCCCGTACGTCCGGCCGTCGCCCTGGACCCCCACTGATCGGACATCGGCGAGGAGCACGACGGGGCATTGCCAGATCGACTGGTCCAACCCAGCCCTGGTGAGTTCCTCCCGGGTGATCGCGTCAGCCCTTCGCAGCACGTCGAGACGATGTGCGTCAACGGCGCCGACGATGCGCACACCGAGGCCAGGCCCCGGAAAGGGCTGCCGCCCCACGATGGTCGAGGGCAGGCCGAGCTGACGGCCGACCTCGCGTACCTCGTCCTTGAACAGTTCCCGCAACGGCTCCACCAGGTCGAAGGCCAGGTCCTCCGGTAGGCCGCCGACGTTGTGATGGCTCTTGATGCTCGCCGCTCCGCTACCTCCACCGGACTCGACGACGTCGGGGTAGAGGGTGCCCTGCACCAGGAAGTCGATGCTCCCTTCGCCGGCTGCGATGTCGAGGGCCGCCTGCTCGAAGACCCGGATAAACTCCCGGCCGATGATCTTCCGTTTCTGTTCCGGATCGGCCACTCCGGCCAACGCGTCGAGGAACTGCATCTCCGCCCGGACTACGCGCAGGTCCACGCCGGTCGCGGCGACGTAGTCCCGCTCGACCTGCTCGGTCTCGCCGAGACGCATCAGGCCGTGATCGACGTACACACAGGTGAGCTGGTCGCCGACGGCACGCTGGACCAGGGCCGCGGCCACTGCGGAGTCCACTCCGCCGGACAGGGCGCACAGCACCCGTTTGCCGCCGACCTGGGCACGAATTCGATCGACCTGGGTGTCGATGACGTTGTCCATCGTCCAGTCCGAGCGGCAACCGGCGACGTTGTGCAGGAATCGCTCCAGGACCGCCTGGCCGTGCTCGCTGTGCCGGACCTCGGGATGGAACTGCACGCCGGCCAGCCGACGGGGAAGGTCTTCCGCGGCCGCGACGGTGGCACCGGCACTGGTTGCTGTGACGGCGAAACCGGGCGGCGGGGCGGTGACGGAATCTCCGTGGCTCATCCAGACGATCTGCTGCTCAGGCAGTCCGCTGAACAGCGCGGACGGTCCGTCGGCCACCGCGAGCGCCGTACCGCCGTACTCCGAGGTTCCGGTGTGCGCGACGACTCCGCCGAGTGCCTGGGCCATCAACTGGAAGCCGTAGCAGATCCCGAACACCGGTAGTCCGGCCTCGAACAGTCCGTCGGGTGCAGCCGGCGCACCGGGTTCGTACACCGACGACGGGCCACCGGAGAGCACGACCGCGCTGGGTTTGCGCGCCAGCATCTCCGCGACCGGAGTTGTGTGCGGCACGATCTCGCTGTGTACGCGGGCCTCGCGTACCCGACGGGCGATCAGTTGCGCGTACTGCGCGCCGTAATCGACGACGAGAACGGTCACGGCGGCGCCGTTTCGTTCAACACGAGGTCGACCTTCTGGAACTCCTTGAGGTCGCGATAACCGGTCTTGGCCAGGGTCCGGGCCAGAGCCCCGAAGAGATTCCTCCGGCCGTCAGGGACATGCGACGGTCCGAACAGCAACTGGGACAGCGGCACCCGCGGGGCATCCCAGCGCAACGTGACCTCGGCGCGGGGCAGTCGCGGATGCGCGGCAACGGACTCCCAGTAACCCAACGACGTCGGCGCTTCCTCGGCGTCGGACAGGCATTCACCCAGCACCACCGCGTCCGCGCCGCAGGCCAGTGCCCGGGCGATGTCGCCGGAATGCCGAAACGGTGCACCGGCCAGAACGTGGACGTAGCGCCCACCGGTCTCGTCCAGGTAGTCCCGCCGGGCCTCGACCGCATCCGCGATGGCAGTTGCCATGTGGACCCGGATCCCGAGAATCCGGTCGGTGCCGAAGGCCGCCTCTCCCGGCCCGACGATCACCCCTGCCGCGCCGGTCCGCATGAGGTGCAGGGCGGTCTGGTAGTCCGCGCAGCCGCCGACGATGACTGGGACGTCGAGGTCGGCGATGAACTCCTTGAGGTTGAGGCCTTCGCCGGCGGTTGTGACGTGCTCGGCGGAGACGATCGTGCCCTGGATGACGAGGACATCTGTGCCTGCGGCCAGAATGGCCGGCGCCAACTCCGTCGTGCGCTGCGGGGAGACTCGCATCGCCACCGGAACGCCGGCGGCCTTGATCTCCTTGACCCGTGCCGCAATCAGATCCGGATCGACCGGCTTCGCGTAGATCTCGCGGAGTAGGACGATGTCCCAGGTCCGCCACGCTGGCCCGGCCTCGGCCTGCTTGGCGGTTTCATTCGCGGCCGCGGTGATCCGGGCGTACACCGGCGTCGGATCCTCATACCGGGTCCAGATCCCCTCGGCATCGAGCACTCCTAACCCGCCTGCCTCGCCGACCGCGACGGCCATCGCGGGGCTCATGACAGCGTCCGACGCGGCGCTCATCATCGGGATGCGGAACTGGAATGCGTCGATCTGCCAGTCGATGGACACGTCGTCGACGTCCCTGGTCCGGCGGGACGGGATGATCGAAATCTGCTCCAGGTCGTAGCCGCGGCGGGCAGTCCGGCCCAGCCCGATCTCGACGTGGTCGCGCACTACCGAGCCCGGTAGTTGGGCGACTCGACGGTCATCTGCACGTCATGCGGGTGGCTCTCGGTCAGCCCCGCCGAGGTGATCCGCATCAACTGGGCGTAGTCGCGCAGGTCGGCGATCGTCGCCGCACCGCAGTAGCCCATGCCCGCACACAGTCCGCCGACCAACTGGTGGGCGACTCCGGCCAGCATCCCGCGGTAGGGCACCTGGCCCTCGACGCCCTGCGGCACCAGTTTGTCGTCGGAGAGCACATCGTCGGCGAAGTAGCGGTCCTTGGAGTACGAGCGGGCCTCGCCGCGGCTCTGCATGGCAGCTAGTGACCCCATGCCGCGGTAGGTCTTGTACTGCTTGCCGTTGACGAAGACGAGTTCGCCGGGCGCCTCCTCGACCCCGGCCAGCAGGCTGCCCAGCATCACCGAGTCGGCACCTGCGGCGATCGCCTTGGCGATGTCTCCGGAGTACTGCAGGCCCCCGTCGGCGATCACCGGCACACCCGCTGGCCGGGCCGCCCGGGCGGCCTCGTAGATCGCCGTGACCTGGGGAACGCCGACGCCGGCCACCACCCGGGTGGTACAGATCGATCCCGGTCCGACGCCGACCTTGATGCCGTCGGCACCGGCATCGATCAGCGCCTGCGCGCCCGCTCGGGTGGCGATGTTGCCGCCGATCACCTGCACCGAATGGTCGGACTTCAGCGCGGAGACCATCTCCGGGATGCTGCGGTGGTGCCCGTGGGCCACATCGACCACCAGGACGTCCACTCCGGCCTCGATCAGCAGCCCGGCCCGTTTGTAGGCGTCCTCGCCAACCCCGATCGCCGCGCCCACGACCAACCGGCCACTGCCGTCCTTGGTCGCCGAGGGGTACTCGTCGCTCTTGACGAAGTCCTTGACCGTGATCAACCCACGCAGTCGATCCGCCTCGTCCACCAGCGGGAGCTTCTCGATCTTGTGCTGGCGCAGTAACGCGAGCGCCTGGTCGGGCTTGACCCCGTACGGCGCGGTCACCAGCGGCATCTGCGTCATGATCTCGCGGACCCGACGGGTCGGATCGGTCTCGAAGCGCATGTCACGGTTGGTGACGATGCCGAGCAGCACCCCGTCGGCGTCGACGACCGGGGCACCGGAGATCCGGTACTGGCCGCACAGCCGGTCGACCGCGGCCACGGTGTCGTCAGGCGCGCAGGTGATCGGGTGGCTGACCATCCCGGCCTCCGAACGCTTCACGACGTCGACCTGGTTGGCCTGGTCGTCGGCGGACAGGTTGCGGTGCAGGATCCCGACGCCACCCTGGCGAGCCATGGCGATGGCCATCCGGGACTCCGTCACCGTGTCCATGGCACTGGAGACCAGCGGGATCGCCAGGCGCAGTCCGCGCGAGAGCCGGGTACTCGTGTCAACGGAGTTCGGCAGCACAGCCGAGGCCGCGGGGACCAATAGGACGTCATCGAAGGTCAGACCCTCGTCGAGGAACTTCGGGCCGTTATCACCGCGCTGGTCCACCTGTGCTCCCCACGTTTGCGCATAGCCGTGAGGCTTCATCGTAGTGCGGGCTACGGTGGCTCCTGTGAGTTCCGATCTGCCCGGCGAGCCCTACGCCGAAGACGCCGGCGATGCCGACGATGCCGTGCACGTGCCCCTCACTCCGGAGGAGCGCGAGGACATCGTGGTCGACCTGGAGGACCTCGAGGTCTACCGCACGCTGCTCGAGCCGACGGGCATCAAGGGCATCGTGATCGACTGCCCGGACTGTGAGACGGTCCACCACATCGGCTGGGCCCTGATGCAGTCCAACCTGCGGCAGTTGCTCGACGAGGGGATCACCGGTCTGCACGAGCCGCCCTACGATCCGGACCCGGCCGAGTACGTCACCTGGGAGTACGCCCGGGGCTACGCCGACGGCGTCGTAGCCTCCGAGAGCGCCATCGACTGACGTACGGCGTGAGCCTCAGTGGCTGTGACCGTGCCCATGTGAATGACCATGGCCGTTGGCCGCACCGCTCTCGTGCTCGTGCTTGACCGGAGCATCGACGACTGAGCTGTCCGTGGTGAGGATCATGGCCGCGATCGAGGCGGCGTTGGTGAGCGCGGCCTTGGTGACTTTGACCGGATCGATGACGCCCGCGGCGGCCAGATCGCCGAACGCGCCGGTTACGGCGTTGTAGCCGTGCCCCGGTCCGAGTTCCTGCACCTTGTCGGCGGTGACCCGGCCCTCCGCGCCTGCGTTGTCCGCGATCTGGACCAGCGGGGTGCGCAGGCTGCGGGCCACGATCGTGACGCCGGTGCGCTCGTCGCCCGTCATGCCGAGGCCGTCATTCAGCACGGCACTGGCATGTACGAATGCACTACCGCCGCCCGCGACGACGCCTTCCTCGACGGCGGCGCGGGTGGCCGAGATCGCGTCCTCGATGCGGTGCTTCTTCTCCTTGAGTTCGAGCTCGGTTGCTGCTCCGACGCGGATCACACCGACCCCGCCGGCCAGCTTCGCCAGCCGCTCCTGAAGCTTGTCTCGGTCCCAGTCGGAGTCGGTGTTCTCGATCTCGGTACGCAACTGCGCGATCCGCGTGGCGATCGCGTCACTGCTTCCCGCGCCATCGACGAGGGTCGTGGTGTCCTTGGTGATCGTGGCGCGGCGCACCTGGCCCAGCACCTCCGGACCGACCTCGCTGAGCTTGAGCCCGACCTCGGGGGCGATGACCTGTCCGCCGGTGACCGTCGCCAGGTCCTCCAGAAAGGCTTTGCGGCGGTCACCGAAGTAGGGAGCCTTGACGGCAACCGCAACGAACGTCTTGCGGACCGCATTGACGACCAGGGTGGACAGGGCCTCACCCTCGACGTCCTCGGCGATGACCAGCAGCGGCTTCCCGTCGGTCATCACCTTCTCCAGCAGCGGAAGCAAGTCAGCCAATGCGCTGATCTTCGAGCTGTGCAGCAGCACATAGGGTTTGTCGAGGACGGCCTCCATGGCGCTGGCGTCGGTGACGAAGTATGGCGAGCTGTAACCCTTGTCGAACTGCACGCCCTCGGTCACCTCGAGGTTGGTCTCCATCGTGTTGGACTCCTCGACGGTGATCACACCGTCGGAGCCGACCTGTTCCATCGCCTCGGCGATCAGGTCGCCGATCTCGGAGTCCTGCCCCGAGATGGTCGCCACCTGGGCGATCTCGGTACGTCCGTTGACCGGGGTCGCCGCCTTGTCCAGCGCCTCGTTCACCGCCTCGACGGCCGCGTTGATCCCGCGCCCGAGAGCGGCCGGGTTGGCGCCGGCGGTGACGTTGCGCAGACCGTGGCGTACGAGGGCCTGAGCCAGCACGGTGGCCGTCGTGGTGCCATCCCCGGCGACGTCGTTGGTCTTGGTGGCAACGCTCTTGGCCAGCTGGGCACCGAGATTCTCGAACGGGTCGGTCAGGTCCACCTCTCGGGCGATCGTGACCCCGTCGTTGGTGATAGTTGGGCCACCGAAGCTCTTGTCGATGACGACGTTGCGACCGCCGGGGCCGAGGGTGACCTTGACCGCCTTGGCGAGCTGGTCGACGCCGCGCTGCATGCCACTACGGGCGGCCTCGTCGAATCGGATCAGCTTGGGCATGGAGGTGGTGTCCCTTCGCAGATGAGCTGAGCGGCCAGGCGGAGCCCGGCGCGCTCCGTGGCTGGAGTAAGAGTTGAGCACGGAC
>JALZDV010000076.1 GCA_030862345.1 Actinomycetota bacterium
GTCGCGCTCCCTTGGCCCTGACCTCGGCCAGTCGCCTGAGCCTGCTGCCGGCCGGCTCCGGCGCGTTCGCCGAGGACCGTGCCCGAGGCAGCAGCTGCAGCGGCGGGCGCGGTTGTGCTGGCTCCGACGAATTGGTGCTGCGTGGTGCCCCGACCGGCTTCGACACCCTCGCTTTGACCGGTGGGTGCAGGAATGGCCGGCGCCACGAGGGCTTCGGCGGCGGCCTCCGCCGAAATCTCGGCCGGCCGCCCATCTGGTCGCGGTGCGGCCAGTCCCGCCCCGGATGCCGGACGTGCGGCCGGGAGCCGCTCAGGCGGGTCCGGAGGGCGGCGCCCAGCGGGCGGGGTGGTCACCTGGTCATCTTAGGAACCACGTACGGCGCGGCCGTGCCGCAAGGAACACCGAGTGCCAGTAGGGTCGGCCGCGACTCTCCGTGCGAGACCGCGCTAGCCGCGGCCCAGAGCGGGCCCTGGTCGCTTCGCGTGCACCTTCTCCTGACTCGGTTCGATGACCGGTCGTGCGTTGTTGTGCACGACGAACAGTTCTTCGTCGCCGACTATCTGCGGGGCCGCAGCGGCCCGCTCCGCTTCCCGGTGCCTGGCCGGACCTGCGCCCGTCCCGTTCGTCGGACGAGACAGCGGTCCTCCCGCTGAGGGTGCTGCTGGGCCACGGGTGGGCGTCGACATCCCTCGGCCGTCCAGCCCGCGACGCAACGCCGCTCCCGTCGTCTGCGCGTTCTCCGGCGACCCGGCTCGGACCGGACCAGAACGGCCGCGCAGCCCCTGCGAACCTGTCGATCCCGGCGAACCGGGCCGGATCGGACCATGTCCACTGCGGGCACCACGTGGGTCGGGCGCACCTGGTCCACCGAGGTTGCCCCGGGTTCCCTGCAGCGACCGCGGCATGTCAGTTCCACCCGGCGGTAGTCCAATGCCGGGCTTCGCGGCGGACGGACGCGGTGCCTGCCGGCCCGGCAGCGAGGGCGCGCCACGGCCAGGACCACCGGGTGGCATCCCGCTGCCCGGACTGCCCGGCGTCCCCACGCCAGGACTCCCCGGGGAGCCCATCCCCAGGCGACCCGGTGGGGTGCTCATTCCGCGGCCACCCGGCGGCATCCCCGGGGAGCCCGGGCCACTTGGCGGCATTCCGGACCGACCTGGGAGCTGTGGACTCATTCCGCGACCGGGACTCCCCGGCGGCGCACCGCTGGGGACGCCCGGCGCGTTGCGGCCCTGCAGACCGTTACCAGCCGGCGACATGGACCCAATACCCGGAGCTGCCGGCATTGCACCCCGAGGCGCTGTGGTGGCACCTCCCGAAATGTTCGGCGCCACGGGCGGTGCGCCACGTGGGGAACTCGTACCGCCGGCGCCGGCAGCCCCAACTGGGCCGATGACGGGCGCTTCTGGCATTGGGCCGCGCGGGACAGCCGCCTCGACACCAGCGGTGACCGGTGAGACGACGGGGGCGGTCAGTGGAGCGCCGAGGCCGGCGCCTCCCAGACTCCCCGCTTCAGGGGCAGGCACAGTGGGCGCGACCGGCTGAGGTCCGATCGGGGTGAATGCAGCCGGGACCCGCGACTGCTGAGACAGCACGGGCGCCACGGGCTGGGGTCCAATCGGGGTGAATGCGGCCAGCGCCTGCGGCGCAAGACTGCCACGTGCGGCTGGGGGCGGTGCGCCGGGTGCGGAAGGACGCGCGCCAGCACCTCCGCCGCCCGGTGCACCGGGTGCCTGCGGACCCGCACCCTGCCCACGCATCGTCGCCGCGATCTCAGCCTCACTGGGTGTCCGCGCGTCAGCGGCCCCCTGGAACTTAGGAGCTTCCTCGAGCACAGTGCCGTCGAAGACGTCAGACAGTCGCTGCATGATCCGCCGTGACTGCGCGGTCTTGTCCGCGACCATCTCGGTCATGGCCTCTTTACCCGGGTCGGTGCCGAGGAAATTGTCCTGCCACAACGCGTCGTTCTTGTCGATCTCTGCGACCTCGGACTTGAACGAGGCGTAGAGCGCCTCCATCTGCGTCTGCGCAAGCTCGATCTCATCGGCCAGTCGGTAAAGTCGCGCTTCGTTCGTACGGGTTGCCTGACCCCACCTGTCCAACGAGGTGTTCGTGCCGTCGACGTAGGCGAAGAATGGCTCGGCAGCCGCAGACAGCCAGGCACCGCGCAACGACGTGCCATAGTCGCCGAGATTGCGCCGAGTGGTCTCCATCAGGACGGCGGCATTACCCCACATCTCAGCGGCCGCACGCGCTGCCTCGTTACGGAGCAGGCTGAGCATCTGGTAGTGCTCATTGATGGTCAGCGGCCGCCAGTCCTTCGCCCCCGAGGTATCCACCGGATCCACCTGGTAGTTCCCGGTCGAGGACGGCGGCGCACCGTTGTCGCCGGCGATGTAACCCATGACAGACTCCTGGCAGACGCTCGTAGCAAAAAGGGAACCAGCGACCGCAAGCCGGAGCTAGCGGTAGTCGTCCGGTTTGTAGGGCGCCGGCTGGTACTTCTCCGTCGCGAGGTCGTCGCTGAACTGTGCTTCTACCGGTGCCGTGGTAGCCGGGGTTGCCATCTCGATGTCCAGGCAGTCCGAGGCACCCGCGACCGTGTAGTTGGCCTTGTCGCCGAGCTGAATGGTCTCGGAACGGCCAGGGTCGTTGGGGTTGCTGAAGTCGTTGGGGTCCACCGACGTCGCCGCGGGCAGTCCGACCGGGGCGCCGTTGCCGTTCTTGGACGGTTCGCCGGCAGCCTCGACCTGGTCACGCAGACCGTTTCCCTTGGAGACATCGAAGGCGTCCAGCACATCAGGCAGGGTGGCGGCCGAGGTGGCGTCACCGTTGAGATACTTGATCGCGATCGTCTTGGCGCCCATCCCGAGCGCCGTCAGTCCAATGCTGACGTCCCCGATGAGCATGCCGGTCTTCTGGATTGCCTGACCGTGCCGACCGGTAAACTGCGCAGCTTCCTGGAAGGATCCGCCGATCTGGGCCGAGGCCATCATCAGCGGAGCCACACCTTCCTGGTAGCCGGTGGCAAAGTTCTCGGCCTCACCTTCGGCCTGGGTACTGAACAACTTCAGCCCATCAGGGCGCACTTCGATGCCGCTTCCACTCGGAAAACCACCTGTGCTGTCCCCTGCCACCGGGGCGCTGTCCATCCAGTTGTTGTTCTCGTCGCCGCTCATGTCGTTCCTCCCGCTCGTAGGTCAGTCCAACGCTGAGGCGGCCCGTCCGGGTGCGCCTCCAACTGCATGTTCTCGCGTGAAGACTCCGCTGCTGGGTGAGACGGCCTTGGTCACCCTCCGGTTCCGTACCGGAACCGATCCAAGGGAACAACGGGGTACCCGTCAATGTTTGGGCGGCAACCAGGCGAGCTGGACCAGCCGCACGCCGTCCTTGCGGGTGACCAACCAGCCGCGACCGGGCGGCAGCGGTTGCGGCTTGACCGATCCAATGAGTGCACCCTCGTCCTTACTTCCTGACATCACCATGCCGGGTGTGGCCAGCTCGCGCAGCCGCATCAGGATCGGCTCATACATCGCCCGGCCGGCCCCGCCCGATCGACGTACGACGATCAGATGCAGACCGACGTCGCGCGATTGCGGGAGGAAGTCGAGGAAGCCGGCCAGCGGGTTGGTGCTGCCCGAGGAGACCAGGTCGTAGTCGTCGACGAGGACATAGACCTCCGGCCCTCCCCACCAGCTGCGGTTGCGCAGCTGCTCGGCGGTCACATCGGGGCCGGGCAGCCGCTTGGTCAGCACGGTGGTGATGTCGTTGGTGATGGCCTGGGACTTGGCCGCCGAGGTGCCGTACCCGATCAGCATGTCCGACTCGATCGCACCCAGCAGGCTACGCCGGTGGTCGATCAGGACGATCCGCGCCTGTGACTCGTCGTACTGCTCGGTCAACCGGGTGGCAAAGGAGCGCAAAAAGGCGCTCTTGCCGCACTCGGCATCCCCGTAGACCACGAAGTGCGAGTCGGTGGACAGGTCGATACAGACCGGCTGCAGGTCGTTCTCGGCCAGGCCGATGGCCACCCCCCGTGCGGCCTCCGCGGGTAGCCGCTCGTGCTCGACGACGTCCGGGAGCAGCCGTACGGCCGGCGCCGTGGGGCCCTGCCACCCCTTGCGCAGCTCCCGCACCAAGGCGGCGACGCCGTCGGAGAGGTCCTCGATCTCCTGGATCCCGTCGATGCGCGGCAGCCCGACAAGCATGTGCATCTTTTCCGGCGTAATACCGCGCCCGGGTGTGCCAACCGGGACGTTCATCGCCGTACGGCGGTCCAGCCCAGAGTCGCTGGGATCACCCAGTCGCAACTCGAGCCGGGTGCCGAACAGGTCCCGGATCGCCGGCCGGAAGTCCATCCATCGAGAGCCGGTGGCCACCACGTGCACGCCGTAGGACAGACCACGGGTCGCCAAGTCGGCCACCACGGCGTCCATCCCCTCGAAGTCGTTGCGCAGAGTCAGCCAACCGTCGATGACGAGGAACACGTCGCCGAACGGGTCGTCGGTGACCTGGCCGGCCCGGATCCGGCGTCGGTAGGCGGTCATCCCCTCCAGGCCGAGTTCGGCGAAACGACGTTCGCGTACGGCGAGCAAGTTGGTCAACTCGGCGATGGTCCGGCGGAGCTGATCGACATCCGATCTGCCGTACACCCCACCTGTGTGCGGAAGCTCGCGCAGCGACGCCAACGTGCCGCCACCGAAGTCGAGGCAGTAGAACTGCACCTCGCGGGGCGTGTTCGTCAGCGCGAGGCTGGTGATCAGGGTCCTCAGCGCCGTGCTCTTGCCGCTCTGGGTACCGCCGACGATCACTACGTGCCCGCCGGCACCCGACAGGTCCAGGGTCATCGTCTCCCGGCGCTGCTCGAGTGGACGGTCAATGAGCCCAACCTGGGCCTTGAGCGCGCCACGCAGGGCGGGGTTGGCGACGGTGATGCCGCGTTCCTCGTCCTCCACCAGAGTCGGCAGCAGCTGGTCGAGGGTCGGCGGCTCCTTCAACGGAGGTAGCCAAACCTGATGGGCCGGAACGCCCTTGCCTTGCAATCGTTCGACCATCACATCCAGCAGGCCATCTCCCATGCCTTCGTCGGGGTCCTCCGCAGCGGTGTCCTCGGGGGAGTCCTCCTCGATCGGTGGCGCGAGGTACTGGGTGTCGTACTCCAGTACGGCCGCCCGGGCGTTGACCGACTGGTCGATCCGCCGGCCGCCCTCACGGCGGTACACACCGGAGACGTAAGCGGCTCGAAAGCGCACCAGTGGATCGGTACCGAACTTGATGTATCCGTGACCCGGCGCCCGAGGCAGTTCGAAGGCATCCGGCGAGCCGAGGACCACTCGGCTCTCCATCGCCGAGTTCGTCCGCAGCCCGATCCGATAGGACAGGTGGGTGTCCAGGCCGCGCAGCCGGCCCTCCTCGAGCCGCTGGGAGGCCAGTAGCAGATGGACGCCCAGGGAACGTCCGACCCGGCCGATCTGGACGAACATGTCGATGAAGTCCGGTTTGGCCGACAGCAACTCGCTGAACTCGTCACAGATGACCAGCAGGCTGGGCATCGGCGTCAGCGGCACCCCGGCGGTGCGGGCCTTCTCGTAGTCACGCAGCGAGGCGTAGTTCCCGGCCTGGCGCAACAGCTCCTGACGGCGCAACAGCTCACCGTTGATCGCATCGGCCATCCGGTCGACCAACGGCAACTCGTCGGACAGGTTCGTGATGACCGCGCTGGTGTGCGGGAGCCGATCCAATTTCGTGAACGTGGCTCCACCCTTGAAGTCGACCAAAACGAAGTTCAGCGTCTCGGAGTCGTGCGTGGCCGCCAGCGCCAGGACCAGGGTGCGCAGGAGTTCGG
>JALZDV010000101.1 GCA_030862345.1 Actinomycetota bacterium
GGAGCAGATGCCCCGCTAGGTGCGCCGACCCGGCTCTACCTGCTGCGTCACGGGCTGACAGTGCACACTCCCGACCGCCGATTCAGTGGGCGCAACGATCTCGCCCTGACCGAGTCCGGCCGCGCCCAGATCGCCGCGGCGGCCCAACGACTTGCGGCGCTGGGTTCGATCAGCGCGCTGTTCACCTCCCCTCTGCGCCGTACCCGGGAGAGCGCCGAGATCGTGGCCGATGCCCTGCAGCTGCCCGTTGACGTCGACGACGACCTCGTCGAACTTGACTTCGGAAGCCTCGAGGGCTTGACCTGGGTGGAGGCGCAATCTGCCTTTCCCGAGCAGTTGGCAGCTTTCCGCAGTTCGCCGGACATCGCAGCGCCAGGCGGGGAGAGCATCTCGGTCGTCCGGTCCCGCATGGACCGGGTTCTTGCCCGGATCCGCGGGAAGCACGAGGGTCGCGATGTGGCGGTCCTCACTCATATGACGCCGATCAAGGTCCTGCTCTGCATGGCTCTCGACGTACCGTTGACAACGGTGCACCGGTTCTTCCTGGCGCCGGCCGGCCTCTCCATCGTCGAGTGGGACGCCGATGGGCGGGCCAGCGTCACACTGGTGAACGACACGCACCACTGGGAGGGCAGATGACCGCGACACTGAACTCCGCCGAGGCAACGATGGCCGACGCGGAGTACGAGCGGTGGGCCGACGAGGTGCGCTCCCTCGCCGAGCAACGGGGAGCGGTCATCCTGGCGCACAACTACCAGGTTCCCGAGATCCAGGATGTGGCGCACTACACCGGAGACTCGCTCTACCTCTCCAGAATCGCTGCCGAGACCGACGCCGGGATCATCGTGTTCTGCGGCGTGCACTTCATGGCCGAGACCGCCAAGATCCTCTCGCCCGACAAGCGCGTGCTGCTCCCCGACCATGCCGCCGGCTGCTCGCTTGCCGACAGCATCAACGCCGATCAGTTGCGGGCCTGGAAGGCCGAGTACCCAGGCGCGGTAGTGGTCTCCTACGTCAACACGACTGCCGCGGTGAAGGCCGAGACGGACATCTGCTGCACGTCCTCGAACGCCGCCGACGTGGTCCGCTCGATCCCCGAGGACCGGGAGATCCTGTTCTGCCCTGACCAGTTCCTCGGCGCTCATGTGAAGCGGCTGACCGGCCGGGACAACCTGCACATCTGGGCGGGGGAGTGCCACGTCCACGCCGGGATCAGTCCGGCCGACGTACGGGCGAAGGTTGCTGCGCATCCGGACGCCGAGATCCTGGTGCACCCCGAATGCGGTTGCACCACATCGGTTCTGGATCTCATGTCCGCTGGAGACCTACCGGTGGACCGTACGCGGGTGCTGTCGACCGGCGGCATGGTGCAAGCAGCAGCCGCTACCCGCGCCCGCCAGGTACTCGTCGCCACGGAGACCGGGATCCTGCACCAGTTGCGGGGACTGAACGACAGGACCGAGTTTCTACCCATGAACGACCGCGCAACCTGCCGTTACATGAAGATGATCACTCCGGCGAAGCTTCTTGCAACGCTGCGCGAGGACACCGGCGACATCGAAGTGCCGCGTGATGTCGCGGCGAGGGCACGCGCAGCGGTGGAGCGGATGATCGCGATCGGATCGCCCGGTCGAGGGGGCGAATAACCTCATTCACCGCGACTCAGGGGCACCCTGTGACGTTAGGTTCGTAGCAGGGCGCCCCTGAGTCGAATAGAATCGTGACCCACGACGGACGAGTCGGCTGGGCGGTCGCGGTCACGGAAACGTGGTCGAGGAACGTCCGGGCTCCATAGGGCAAGGTGGTTGCTAACGGCAACCCGGGGTGACCCGCGGGAAAGTGCCACAGAGAACAGACCGCCGGCTGGTCTAGGCCGACCGGTAAGGGTGAAACGGTGGTGTAAGAGACCACCAGCGTCCCGGGTGACCGGGACGGCTCGGTAAACCCCACCCGGAGCAAGGTCGAAAGGGTCGTGCCGCTTCGGCGACCGACCTGCGCAGGCGTTCGAGGGCTGCCCGCCCGAGCCTGCGGGTGGACCGCATGAGCCTGACGGCGACGCCAGGCCCAGATGGATGATCGCCCATCGGGATTGCCGCAAGGCGCCCGGGGACAGAACCCGGCGTACAGGCCGACTCGTCCGCCGTCTACGGCGAAACAATGCTCTGACCCGGGCCTATGGCCCTAAGTAATCGGCGCTCAGGAACTCTTAGGGCACACTGAGGGCACAAGAGGATCGGCCGCGATGCAGAGAACGGCGTCGATAGCCTCTCGAGTCCGGTCGTCGGAATCGGGCCACAAGTGCGAGTAGGTGTCCAGCGTCTCGGCCGCCGACGCGTGCCCCAACCGGGACTGCACGACCTTGACCGACTCCCCGTGCCGGATCAACAGGCTGGCGTAATAGTGCCTGAGCGCGTGGAACCCGGTCCCGTCCGGAGCGCCCGCGAACGCGACGCGGGCCGCCAGATCGAGGAGAACCAGGTGCGCCTGATCGGCTTTCCGGCTGCGTCGGTGAAGACGAACCCGTCCCGGCCAGCGGGGAAGGCCGCCAGGTGCGCCGCCAGCGCCTCAACGGCGACCCGTGGCAGCGGAATGACCCGCACCGACGCGTCGGTCTTTGGTGGCGCCAGGTACGGCTCACGGCCAGGCAAGAGCACGAGCTGCCGATCCACCGTCAAGGTTCGGCGCAAGAAGTCCACCCGATCGACGGTCAGCCCAAGCGCCTCGCCCTGGCGTAGGCCAGTGCTGGCCGTCAGGACAACAAGCGCCCGATACCTGTCCGGTACGGCGTCCGCGAGCCCGTGCACGACCTCGGTGGGCAACGGCTCGACCCGTACCCGATCCACCTTCGGCAACCTTGTGCCCTCGAACGGTGAGGACGCGATCCGCCTGTCACGCACCGCAGCCTTGAAGCTGCCGGACGTGATCCGGTGGGCGACTCCGACCGTCGCGGGGGAGAGGTCCTCAGACAGCCGCTTCACCCAAGCCTGTACGTCAGACGGGCGAACGCTGGACAGTGGTCGGTCACCCAGATGCGGGTAGGTGTGGCGTCGGAGCATCGTCTCGACGTGTGCGGCCGTCGTGGGCCGATGCACCTGCATCGCCC